>CADCTO010000074.1 GCA_902805585.1 uncultured Armatimonadota bacterium
TCGGTGCGGTGGGGCGGCAGGTCCGCGTGCGTGAACGCGTGCGTGTACAGGCGCGTCCGCCGGCTCGTGCGGTCGCGGCGGTGGTACTCGCGGAAGGTGTCGAAGACGCCGATGCGGACCGGCGCGCCGACGTGCCGCGGGAGCAGCGACCAGTCCTCCGGCTGGAGTGAGATGAACACGTCGAAGCGCCGCTCGTGGAGAAGACGGCGCAGGGCGAAAGCCCGCACGAACCACAGGGGATACAGGCCGCGCCGCGTCATGTTTTTCCAGTAGCGGGTGTCCCAGGGCAGCAGCTCGTCCACGCACGGGTTCGCGTCCACGGCCTCACGCACGTTTCGTTCCACCAGATACGTCAGGTGCGCGTCCGGCCACGCTTCTCGCAGGGCCGAGAGCAGCGGCGTGCTCATCAGGATGTCCCCGGCGGCGATGGTGCGCGCGATCAGGACGCGGTGTGAAGCCGCCGAGCGCCCCGCGGCGCAGCGCCGGAGGGACACGTTGACGGGCGACAGCGGCTCGGCGAACCGGGGGAAGCCGGGGCGGTCGGTTGCGGCGGCGGCGTTCATGTCAGGGTAGATTTCCCGGTTCAGGGCACGGGCGCCGTCTGCTTGCGCACGCGGTCCTGCCGCTCCCGGAGGGCGCGGTGCGGCTTGAAGCCCCGATCCGCGAGCGGGGCCGAGAGCAGCTTGAAGGCGCTCCAGCGTTCGCGAGGGAGCTGGACCTGGTGCAGCAGCGACGGGCGCACGAACCCTTCCTTCACCGCGTCCCGTACCTCGTCCAGCGAGACCGCCCCGTCGGTGATCGCGCTCTGCAGGGACTCCACCCACACGTCGCCGTGCTTGTGCCGCCGGCTCACCCAGGGCTGCGTCTCCATGTGCGTGTAGTGGAGCAGACCGGTCTGGTTCGGCACGTACAGGTCGAGCGAGTTCCATTCCGGCGGGATGCGGTCCTGTACCCGCTCGGCCGGGACGATGCACATATCACTCACGAGCTGTTTGTAGTCGTAGCGGCCTTCGTCCAGCCCCCCGATGATCTCCTCGACGTCCCACGGGAGGCGCTCGCAATCGAGCAGCATCACGCTGAACTGCCGGCTGCGCTTGGGGTTGGGCGACTGCGCGTACAGCACGGTCGCGTCGCCGAACGGGATGTCCCACAGCTCGCGGATGTCGCGGAACACGAGCATGTCGGCGTCCACGTACAAAGCCCGCCCCTGGTAGTCGGCCAGTTTCGGGATCGCGAAGCGGTGGAACGAGAAGTTGGTGAGCGGCTGGTTCTTGGGGTCTTTGGGGAACGGCCAGGTCACCGAATCCATCGTGTCAAAGGAAACGGGGATACTGGCGTGTCGCCGCACCGAATGTTGGAACACTTTGGCAGCGAGCATCTGGGACGGATCGGTGCCGATGTAGATGCGGGCCGGTGATTCGTCGGCCGGTCTGGACTGCTGCACGGTGGTCATCCTCCTGATAATGACGACGGCGCCCGGTTCGCCGCGGCCGGCAGCGCACTCAGCGGCGGCACTGCGTTCGTGACCATCTCGTTCTGGACCGCCCAGTGCCGGGTCATGAAGGGCGACAGGTCGCCGGCGAACGTGTAGGCGGGTACGTCGTGCAGCCGAGGCAGATAGAACAGCGCCGCGGAAATCCCGGCCACGCATCCCGCCAGGCCGAGCCGCCCCGCCACGAGTTCGACCGGCAGCGCGAACGGCAGGTCCAGTTCCCGCAGGGTCCCGGCCGTGCCGCCGTCCCGTCTGCGCCGCTCCGCGGTTCCTGCCGCCAACTGCGGGAAGAAAGGCTCGAGCACCCGCGGGTGCTCTTTCCAAAGGACATTGTATCCCTTCGCCAGGAGGGCGTCAACCGTGTGTCCGTAGACCGCCAGCTCCTGCTCCCGTGTCAACACGCCCCACCGGTGTAGCGACTGCCCCAGCACGAGGACACGCGGCCGCGCATCGCCGGGATCGCCCGTCGCCGCGTCCGCGAGGCCGGCGATCGCGGCGCCGGACCGGAGCGTTTCCCGCAGGTGATGGTCTTTGACGAGATGACAGGGGGCGTGCGCGAACGCGGCGGGCACAGGCAGGACGTCGGCGAGGATCAGATAGAGGCCGTAAAGACGTTCCTGGTGGCGCGGGTCCAGTGCGTTCTTGTGTCGGCGGAACCGCCGCACCGGTCGGCGGGCGTCCATGCGCCGGGTCAGAAGCGCCGTGAGCCGCGCGAACGCAGGGTGTGGCGCTGGCGGCACGGGCACGGGGAGGTAGGTGGTCAGGCCGTCCTCGTACAGCACGACGCGGGCGTCCGGGTACGCCTCCATGATCAGCTTTTCGGGCAGGCGGTTCAGCCAGCAGAACCAGAGTTCGTCGACCGCGGGAACGCCGACACGCTCCCGCACCCCGCCCAATAGCGCGTCGAACCGCTCCTGGCTGACGCGCCGGCGGACGCCGGAAAGCACGTCGAACGCCCACACGATGCGTTTCCACGGCCACACCGCTTCCGCCACCGCCTGCATGGAGTCCTTGAGGGCGTCGGACGCTCCGGCGGGCTCGTACAGCACCAGGTAATCCAGGAAGGGGCTGCCGCCCCGCACGGAGTCATCGGCGGCGCGCCGCAGCCCGGCGGCGAGCGTGACGATCTGCCAGGTGCCCAGGGCGAAGCAGACGCGGCGGGTCAATGTCCGGTCCCGGGCGCCTCCCGCTCGATGCGCTCCAGCAGGCGCGTGGTGGAGCGGCCTTCCGTGAGCGGCAGGATCACGACCTCGCCGCCGAGCGCGCGCACCAGGGGAGTCTCGGGCAGGGCGTCCGGGCCGGCGTAGTCGCCGCCTTTGGCGTGGACGTCCGGCCGCACGGCCCGGATCAACGTTTCGGGCGTGTCCTCGCCGAAGACGCACACGCCGTCCACGCAGGCGAGCGCGGCCAGCACCTCGGCACGCTCGTCTTCGGGGTTGAGCGGGCGCGTCGGGCCTTTGAGCCGCCGCACCGAATCGTCGGCGTTCACGCCGACCAGCAGCGCGTCGCCCAGGGCGCGGGCGGCCTGTAGATAGCGCACGTGCCCGACGTGGAGGATGTCGAACACGCCGTTGGTGAAGACGACGCGCCGGCCCCCAGCCCGTAACGCCGCGGCCTGGGCCGCCATCTGGTCGCGCGAAAAGATCATGCGCCGCCCTCAAGCCCCCTAACCCCCCTTCCCCCTTCCCGTCGCGGGAAGGGGGTGCCTGCCACTGACTCGGCTACGGGTGGGCGCGAAGCAGTCCTTGCCCCGGCCCCAGGCACCCCCTTCCCGCGACGGGAAGGGGGAAGGGGGGTTAGGGGGCGTAACTGCCGCCGGACCGCCTCGACCACCCATTCCACCGGCATCTGCGTCATGCAGGCGATGTCGCCCCGGGCGCAGGTGCGGCCCTGGCACGGGACGCACGGGAGGTCGCGGTTGATGACGACGAGCGGGCGGGGGACACCCGGCAGTTCCAGCGGGCCCGTCCGGTCCGGGTCGGCCGCGCCGGAAAGGCAGACGATGCGCGCGCCGACGGCGGAGGCGATGTGCAGCGGGCCCGTGTCGCCGGTCAGCACCACGCCGGCGCGCTCCAGCAGCGCGCCCAGCTCCTTGACCGAGACGCGCCCGGCCAGGTTGACCACCGGCGCCCGCGTCGCCTCCGCGATGCCGCGCGCCAGGTCCCTGTCCTTCGGCCCGCCCGAAAGCACCATCCGGACATCCGGGGCCTCGGCGGCCAGGGCGTCGATGAAGGCTGTAAACCGCTCCGGGGGCCACCGGTTGATGTCGCGCGTCGCGGCCGGGTTCACCACGACGAGCGGGTCGCCGGGGCCGATGTCCTCGCCGAGGAGCAGCGCGCCGACGCGCTCGCGGGCTTCCTCCGGCACCACGAAGTCCATGCGGCGGTCCGTCACGCGGGGGATGCCCAACGGGCGCAGCTCCTTGGTGAAGTCGTCCACGGCGTGGCGGACGCGGCCCGTGTCCGGCTGCCGCCGCCGGTCTTTGCGGAACGTGACGACGCGCGGCGCGCCCGAGGCGGCCGCCATCAGGAGCGTCTTGGCGCTCGGGTGGAAGTTCAGGAACAGGTCGTAGCGTTCGCCCCGCAGGTCGCGCAGCAGGCGCAGGAAGCGGCCCGGACGCGCGTCCTCCCCGCCCTTGTCGAACTCGCGGACGTGCCGCAGGTAGGGGACGCCGGTCAGGGCGTCGCGCATGCCGCGCCCGACGAGGAAGTCGATCACGGGCGCCTCGCCGGTCGCCGGGTCGGCGAAGTGGCGGGACACGGCCCGCACGGCGGGCGTGGCCAGCAGGATGTCGCCCATGCCGCCCAGGCGCACCACGCAGACGCGTCGGACCGTGGGATGCGCGAGCAGGTTCACCGGCGGGCGCCCGCCGCCGGCCGCGGCCCGCCCGCGAGCAGACGCCGCACCGCCGCCAGCACGTCCTCGACGCGGATGCGGTCGATCTGGCCCTCGGGCGCGGCCAGCACGGCGGCGCGCGGTCCGACGTTGCCCCATTTGGGCGCGGACGTCGGGCCGAACAGGCCGACCGTGGGCACGCCGAGCGCGGCCGCGATGTGGTTGACGCCGGTGTCGTTGCCCACGAAAAGCGTCAGGTGGGACAGCACGCCCATCGTCTCGCGCAGGGACGTCGCGCCGGTCAGGTTCACGGCCGGGGCCCGCATCGCCTGGCAGACCGCCCGCGCCGCCTCCGCCTCGTCGGGGCCGCCCACCAGCACGATGCCCGCCCCGTCCTCGGCCAGCGCGTCCGCAACAGCCGCGAACCCTTCCGGCGACCACTGCTTGGCGGCGTAGGAAGCGCCGGGCTGTAGTCCGACCAGCAGGGGGCCGAGCGCCTCGCGCTCGGCCAGTATCTGCGCGCCGCGCGCGCGCTCGTCGCCCGTGATCCAGAGCTCCGGCGACGCGTCGTACGGTGGTCCTTCGCCGCGTTCCGGGGCGACGGCGCGCAGGATGTCCAGGTAGCACTCGATCTCGCGCCGCGCGGGGTCGTAGGGGACGGGGTGTGTCAGCAGCCAGGCGCGCCCCTCGCTGTTGAAGCCCGCCCGGACGCGCCCCCCGCACAGGAAGGCGGCCAGCGCCGACCGCATCGAACGGTCGGCGACGACGCACAGGTCGGGCCGGCCGGGCCGGCGCAGCGAGCGGACCAGCCGTAAGAACTCGGCCATGCCCCGCTGCGTCTCGTACGGGTCGTAGCAGACGACCCGGTCCAGGAACGGGCAGCCGTGGAGCACGGCGGCGGCGGCCTTGCCGGTCAGGAGGGTGACGCGGGCGTCGGGGAAGGCGCGGCGCACGCCCCGCAGGAGCGGCGTAGCCACGACAGTGTCGCCCATGAAGCGGTACTTGGTCAGCACGAGGACCGAGCCGACGGAGCCCGAGGGGACGGAAGTCTGTGGACCTCTCATACCCCCCCCGTGGTCGGGATCACCGGCAGCGGGTCCCAGGTGCCGACCCCCAGGGTGGAAGCCGTCGCCGCAAAAACCCGTTCCGGGGTCAGGCCGCGCAGACAGTCGAAGCGCCCCCCGCAGGTCGGGGATTTGCCGCACGGGGCACAGGGGAGTGCGTCGTACAGCACGCTGCCGCGCACCGGATGATCGGGCGCACCGTGCCAGGGGCCGGTCTCTCTGGGGTCGGTCGAGCCGAACAGGGCTACCACGGGCGTGCCCACCGCGGTCGCCAGGTGCATCGGCCCTGAATCGCCGGTGACGACGACGGAGCACCGTGAAAGCAGGGCGGCGAGTTGTTTCATGTCGGTATGACCGACGGCGCTCACAAGGGGGGAGCGCGCCGCGGCCCGGATGCGGGCCGCCTCGGCGGCCTCGTCCGGGCCGCCGATGAGCAGGCTGCGGGCGCCGCAGGCGTCCCACAACCGGTCGGCCAAAACGCTCCAATACTCCTCCGGCCATCGCTTCTGGGGGCGGGTGGTGCCGATGACCAGGGCGACCACGGGCGTCGTCAGGCCCTGCTCGCGGAGGAACCCGTCGGCGAAGGCGTGGTCTGCAGCGGAAACGGCGACTTTCAGCGGCAAGTGGCCGGCAGCCGGCACCTCCCCCCCCTCGCAGAACGCGTCGATCAGTCGCACGTAGGAGGCCACCAGATGCTCACCGCGGCGCGCCGGGGGGACGCGGCGCGTCAGGAAGGGGCCGCAGGCGTTCTGGGCGAAACCGACGCGAACCGGGACGCCGGCCGCGCGCGCGAGGATCGCGTAGGAGAGGTTGCTTTGGAACAGGATCACCGCGTCATAGCGCCCCGCCCGCAGCGTCCGCAGCAGGGCGGCGTTGCGGGACATCCCCCGGCGAGGCGGGCGGGCATAAAGATGGTCGATATCGCGGTTGCCGGCCAGCACGCTCGCCGCCCGCCCGCCGGCCTGCACGTCGATGTGCGCGTCCGGAAGGCGCTCCCGAAGCAGGGCCAGGGCGGGCGTGGTGAAAAGCGCGTCGCCGAGCTGGTTCAGGTTGACGGCCAGCACGCGCTCCGGCAGTTTCATGCGCGCCTCACGCCGCCCCTCCCGCCGTTTGCGGCGCGGGCAGGCGCAGAAGTGTCAGCACCGCCTCGCACACGGCGCTTACCGGGATGCGGCTCAGGGCGTCCGAGACGGCGGCCCGGCGGAAGCGCCGGTGTTCGGCGGGTGCCTCCGTGTTGTAGTCCAGGATCGTGCCCGGCGCGGGACCCCAGTCCGGACCGCTGTGGACGGGGTCGGACACCCCGTACAGGCCGACGACGGCGGTGCCGACCGAGACGGCCAGGTGGGTCGGGCCCGTGTCGCTGCCCACCACGACGGCGCACCGGGCGAGGACGGATGCCAGATGCCCGATCGGCACCTTGCCGACCAGGTTGAGGGCCACGGCGTCGCCGGCCTCGCGCACGATCTCCGCAGCCAATGCCTCCTCGCCGGCTCCGCCCACGAGGATCGGCGCCAGCCCCTCGGAGGCCAGCCGGCGTGCCAACTCGGCCCAGTGCGTTGTGGGCCACTGCTTGCTCGGCGTCGAAGCGCCTACCACCAGGCCCACACAGGTCGCGGCCGGGACGCGCTCCAGCAGCGGCTCGGCCGGGCCGGCCCCGGACTCGAGGAGGTACGTCTGCGAGCGAGCCCGCAGGCGTGGCACGCCCAGGGCGTCGCAGAAACCCATGATCTTGTCCACCATGTGGAAACGCATCCGGGCGGGCACGACCGGGTGGGTCATCCAGAGCGCGTTGCCTTCGCGGTTCCAGTCATAGCCGATGCGCGTGGGCGCCGCGGACAGGCGCGTCAACACCCCCGAAAACAGCAACCCCTGCACGTCCAGGGCGACGTCGAACCGTTCGGCCCGCAGCTCCGCGCCCAGCCGCAGGGCGTCCGCGGGTCGCTTGCTTTCCAGGAGGTAGACCCGGTCCAGGTTCGGGTTCCCGGTCAGCAGATCCTGGAACCGGCGCCGGACCGCCCAGCCGAGAAACACCTGCGGCAGCGCGGCGCGCAGCGCGTCCGCGAGCGGCAAGGCGTGGATGATGTCACCGAAGGCGCTCAACTTCACCAGGAGGATGCGGCGTAACGAGGCGGGGTCTGCAACGACACGACGCGCAGCGGGAATACGCCCGGCAGTATCGGCGATCGGTTCGGCGGCGCGGGACTGCATTGGCCCTATTATATCACAGCACCTTCGGCGCCCCGCCCATCGGGGCCGGGGCCGCCGGCCGGTCGGACCGGGCCACCCGGGGCCATTCCAGCGCCCGGTCGGTCCAGAAACGTGGGTGTCGGGCGCGTACGCGAGCAGCGGGTTCCGGCTGTCGCCGGGGGGCGGCGCGGTCCCGGCTTGGTTCACGGCCGACCACTGTACAGGCGCAGCCTTGCCTTCTGAACGGACACGGCGCACCCGGTTCTTGACAGCCCTCGCCGCGCCGCGCTATACTTGGGCGAAATCCGAAGCACAGCGGTCGGCGCGACTGGCGAACACAGGGAGACCACCCTGAGGGAGCGACGACCGGGAACCCTTTTGCCGTCCGCCCGGGCACCCCGAACGAACACGCGATGCGCGCCGCGGGGCCGGGCGGACTGTTTTTGTGACCGGGCCGCCGGCGGCTCGCGCGGAAAGGCACCGTTTATGGAAAGCATCGCAGTCAAGCGCGCGCTCCTCAGCGTCTCCGATAAAACCGGCCTCGTCCCGTTCGCACAGGCCCTCGCCGCCCGCGGCGTGGAGATCGTCTCGACGGGCGGGACCGCTAAAGCGCTCGAAGCGGCCGGCGTGCCTGTTGTCGGCATCGCCGACGTGACCGGTTTCCCCGAGATGCTCGAAGGCCGCGTCAAGACGCTGCACCCCAAGGTCCACGGCGGCATCCTGGCCGACCGCGACAAGCCCGAGCACATGGCGACCCTGAGCGAGCACGCCATCACGCCCATCGACCTGGTCTGTGTCAACCTGTACCCCTTCGCCGCCACCGTCGCCCGACCCGACGTGATGCTGGAGGACGCGATCGAGAACATCGACATCGGCGGCCCGTCCATGGTGCGCTCGGCCGCCAAGAACCACGGCGGCGTCGCCATCGTCGTCGACCCCGCCGACTACGACGTGGTTCTGGGTGAACTGGAGGGGACGGGCGCCCTCTCCCTCGCCACCCGCAAGCGCCTCGCCGCCAAAGCGTTCGGCCACACCGCCGCCTACGACGCCGGCATCGCCGACTACCTGGAAAAGACGTACGCGCCGGCGGACGAAGACACTGTGTTGCCGGCCACGCTGCGCCTCTCCTACGAGCGCGTGCAGAGTCTGCGCTACGGCGAGAACCCGCACCAGAAGGCGGCCTTCTACCGCGAGCCCAACGTGTCCGAGCCCTCCGTCGGCAACGCCCGCCGCGCCGACCGGTCCGGCAAAGAGGTTTCGTTCAACAACCTGTTCGACCTGAACGCCGCCCTCGAACTGGTCAAAGAGTTCCCCGAGGGGCCCGCCGCCGCCATCATCAAGCACACCAACCCGTGCGGCTGCGCCCTCGGGGACACACTCGCCGACGCGTTCGTCCGCGCCCGCGAAGCGGACACCGTTTCGGCCTTCGGCGGCATCCTGGCCGTGAACCGGGTGCTCGACGTCGCCACCGCCGAGCGCATCACCGGCCCGAACACCTTTTTCGAGGCGATCGTCGCGCCGGGCTACGCGCCGGAGGCCCTGCCGATCCTGACCGAGAAGAAGAAGTGGGGGGCGAACCTGCGCCTGCTCGAAGTCGGCGAACTGTTCAGGGATGAGGGGCGAGGGATGAGGGATGAGAAGGGAGGCGACCCCGGCCTCATCCCTCATCCCTCATCCCTCGCCCCTGGCTACGACCTCAAGCGCGTCGTCGGCGGCCTGCTCGTGCAGGACCGGGACTCCCGGCGCCTGAATGCGGACGATCTGCAGGTCGCGTCGCAGCGACAGCCGACGCCCGAGGAGATCGAGGAGTTGCTGTTCGCGTGGCGCGTGGTCAAGCACGTCAAGTCGAACGCCATCGCCATCACCAAGGGCCGGGCGCTGCGCGGCACGGGCGCCGGCCAGATGAACCGCGTCCGAAGCGTGCGCCTGGCGGTCGAGCAGGCCGGGGAGCACGTCCGCGGAGGCGCGCTCGCCTCGGACGCCTTTTTCCCGTTCCCGGACGGCCCGGAAGTCGCCGCCGAGGCGGGAATCACGGCCATCATCCAGCCAGGCGGCTCGGTCAAGGACCAGGAGACCGTCGCCGTGTGCGACCGCCACGACATCGCCCTGGTCCTGACGGGCGTGCGCCACTTCCGGCACTGACGCGACCGGTTCGTCGGGACACGGATAATGCCAGACACCAGGAAGACTGACAGGTACCGAAGGCGGGCCCGGATCTGGTTCCTTGAGCCCGGCGACCCGGGGCCCATCCCGGTCACGAAGGTCGGCGGCGCGCCCTGGTGGCCGGCGGGCGTGGACCGGCCCCGCTGTGACCGGAACCACACGATGTCCTTCATGGCGCAGATCCTCCTCGGCGATGTTCCCGGACTGGAGGCGGAGGGCGCGGCGCTGCTGTCGTTCCACTACTGCACGGAATGCGCTTACGAGGGACGGATGGCCTGGGGGTGGACGGAGCGCGGGCGGCGCGGCTACGACGTTTCCGTTTTCGACCCGTACGGGGCCTTATCCGCCGACGGCCGGGGCGTGGTCGCCGAGGACCCGCTCGGGCCTCACCTGGTCCGGTTCGCCGACAGGATCGAGGAGATCGCCCTCGGCCCCGACGACTTCGACTACCTGCCGGAGTTGCGGCAATGGGTCACCGACGGCATCCGCCATGGTATCATCAGCAAGGTCGGTGCCGCCGAGCCGGACGTGGCTGGCAGCGCCCTGCACGGGGATACCCCGCCGGAGGACGCGCGGCTGGCGGCGCGGTACGCACAGCTGGCCGAATTCCGGGCGCCCGGCAACCGGTCCAAGCTCGGCGGGTGGCCGGCATGGGTCCAGAACCCGGAACTGCCCCGTTGCGACAGCGGCGAGACCATGATCTTCGTCGCCCAGATCGACTGGGTGGTCGGCGCCGCCGCTCCGTGGGGCGGCGGCGGCTATGCCTACCTGTTCGCGGCCCCGCGTTCCTGCGGCCCGCGGGCCGGCGAGTTGGTCATCTCGACGACATAGCGCGTGGCGGTCGCCGGGAGGCACCCGGCGCGGCGATCATTAGCACTTGCATCGAGGCGCAGCACTCAGGAGCGTTAACCGTGAAAATAGCACTACAGACAGGTCTCATCCCCGGCGGCACCATTGAAGACAAGCAGCGGTGGGCCGCCGACCACGGCGTCGAGGGGCTGGAGATCGGCTCGGGCGAGTGCTCCGCCGAGAAGGCCGACGCGACCCTGCACGCCTACGAGAACAGCCCGGTTCCCGTGGTCAGCATCTGCGGCAACCCCTCCTTCGACTTCCTGGACCCGTCCAAAGAAAAACGGCGCAAGAGCATCGACGAGTGCAAGCAGGTGCTGAGCGTGGCCGGGCGGCTCGGCGCGGTCGGGCAGATCGTGCCGCCGATCTTCGGGCCGCCGCGCCTGCCGGACCTGTCGCCCCTGGAGGACCCGATCACGCTGGAGAAGCGCCTGCTGGTGCCCATCGTGCAGGAACTGGGGGACGCGGCGCAGGCGGCGAACACGCTGCTGCTGCTGGAGCCGCTGAACCGCTACGAGCAGCACCTGCTGCGGCGCCAGGCCGACGGGGTCGAGATCGTCGAGCGGGCGGGGCACCCCTCGGTCGCCGTCATCTCCGACTTCTTCCACATGCACATCGAAGAGACGGACACCCCGGCGGCGCTGCGGGCGGCGGGCCGGCACGTGCGGCACGTCCATTTAGCCGATAACACGCGCCAGGAGCCCGGCACGGGCGACATCGATTTCGTCGCGGGCTTCCGGGCGCTCCGCGACATCGGGTTCGACGGCTACATGGCCTACGAGTGCGGCGTCACCGGCGGGGATGCTTCCGCCAAAGAGGCCGCGCTGATCAAGAGCCTGGAGTACGTGCGCGGGTGCATCGCACAGGCAACAAAGGAGTAGAGTAGACACCATCATGGCAGAAACGAAAGACAAACTTCGGGTCGGTCTCATCGGGTGCGGCGGCATCTCGGGCTCGCACCTCCCGCACCTTTCCACCTCCGAGGACGTGGAACTGGTCGCCTTCTGCGACGTCATCGTCGAGCGCGCCCAGAAGCACGCCGACAAGTACGGCGGGCAGGTCTTCGACGACGCGGCGAAGATGCTCGGCGCGGTGGAACTGGACGCCGCCTATATCCTGATCCCGACCTACGCGCACGGGGCGCCGGAGCGGGCCTGCGTCGCGGCGGGCGTGCCGTTCCTGGTCGAAAAGCCTCTGGGCATCGACCCGGACGATCTGCGCAAGCTGGCGCAGGAGGTCGAGGCGTCCGGGCTCATCACCTGCGCCGGCTTCATGAACCGTTACCGCGACTCGGTCAACCGCGTCAAGGGGATTTTGCAGGAAGACCCGGCCATCCTCGTGGACGGGGCGTGGGTGGGCAGCCCGCCGCTCGTCAAGGAGGGCGACTACTTCGCCAAGAACCCCATCGGGCAGTGGTGGCCGATCAAGGAGAAGAGCGGGGGGCAGTTCGTCGAGCAGGTCATCCACACGGTCGACCTGGCCCGCTACCTGGGCGGCGAGGTGACCGAGGTCTTCGCCTACGGCGCGCGCGGCTTCAACCAGAAGCTGCCCAACATCATCCCCAACTACAACCTAGACGACGCCATGGTCGTGTCGATGAAGTACGCGCACGGCGGCGTCGCCAACCTGATGTCCTGCTGCGCCGCGCGGGCCGGCGGGGGCGGCGTCTTCCTCAACGTCTGGGCGAGCGGGCACACGGCCCGCTTCACCGAGTGGGCGCACCACGTCAAGATCCACACGGCGGGCGAGAAGGAGGCCGAGGAGATCAAGGGCGACATCGCCGACATCTTCCCCAAGGAAGACCGCGCCTTCATCGACGCCGTGAAGTCCGGCGACCGTTCCACCATCAAGTGCACCCACGCCGACGGCGCTCGCTCCACCCTCCTCGCCCTCGCCGCCAACGAGAGCCTGGAAACCGGCAAGCCGGTCCAGGTCCGCTACTAACGGCGTTCGGAAGGACGAGTTAGCGTCCGGGCTTGCAAAACCGCGATCGCGGTATCCGGGGCCGGGGGAGACAAACGTCTCCCCCGGCTTTTTTGTCGAGCGGTCTGTTGTCTGCAAAAGATGGCCGGGCGCCGCCCGCCCACCTCCGACTATTAGGGGCCGTGCGTGCGACTCAGGGTTGAGGGGATCCTGGTCATCCGCAGAAGAGGCCGGTCGTCGCCCTCGGGAAGCGGGCCGGCAAACGGATCACGTTTTCGTGATATCCTATTGGCACTCTAGGGAACGCGTCAGGAAAGAACGATGAGCAAGCGGTTACTGCCGGTCGCGGCCTTCGCCGCCGTCGTCCACACCGCCGGGACCGAGTGGGCCCGCCGTCCCCGGCCGCGATCTCCGGTCAGGGGGTGCGTCGTGCGCCCGCGGCGCGCCGGCAGCACCCGGGGCAGGATCCGGGCTCGCCCCCCCGCTAACATCTCCGCTTTTACCCCGGGTGGATGCAGAGCATTCACCCTGATCGAGTTGCTCGTCGTGATCGCGATCCTTTCCGTCCTCGCTGCCATCCTGTTCCCCGTGTTCGCCAGCGCCCGTGCGAAGGCACGTCAGGCGGCGTGCCTGTCGAACCAGCGGCAGCAGGGTCTTGCGGTTCTGCAGTACGTGCAGGACTACGACGAGACGTTCCCGAACGGCATCTGCCGTAACCAGGGCCCGAGCAAGGGGCGCTGGGGCGGGCAGGTGTGGCCGGGCGAGGGCTGGGCCGGCCAGTGCTACCCCTACGTCAAGAACGTCGGCCTGTACGCCTGCCCCGACGACCGCGGCGCGCGGGCCGCCTCGGGCCCCGGCGACCACCCCGTCTCCTACGGCTACAACATCAACCTGGTGACCGGCGGCGGGGGCGAAGACGCGGAGCAGGGCGAGGACGAGACGCCGCCGGGTCTTCCGCTGGCCGCGCTATCGGCGCCCGCGAAGACGGTGCTGCTCTTCGAGGTGTCGGGCGTCTGGGCCAACGTCACCGACGAGCGCGAAGGGGCGCGGAACGGCGGGATCGAGGGGCGGCACTTTTCCGCGTCCGGCAACGGCCTGGATAACCGGCTGTACGGCCAGAAAGACTGGTCGACCAACGTCGAGAACCAGTACGCGACCGGATATCTGGGCGGCCGGCAGCCGTATGACCGGGCGGCGACGCAGTTCGCGGACGCGGACGGCCGGCACGGCGACGGCTCGAACTTCCTGCTGGCGGACGGGCACGTCCGGTGGCTGCGGGGTGCGGTCGTGTCGTCCGGCCTCGACGCGGAGGCGGAGACGTGCCACCAGGACAATCGGCCTCCCGTCGCCGGCTGTACGGGCGGCGAGTTCCACGCGGCCGGCACGGCTTCCGAAGCCATCGAGGGAGTCGGACCCGTCCACGCGACCTTCGGCACCCGGTAGAATTTCCCGCGCGTCCGACTTTCCGGGCGGAACGAACGACTCAGCGTATGGCCCCGTATCGCGGGGCCGCCCAGCGTACGAGCCCACGGTGTGGCGAGGAAGCCCTGCCCGTTGAAGTTCCTGCGGCAACTGTCGAGCGTTTGGGGGCCGGGCGAAGAAGACCCGCACCGGAGGTGGGTCGCCGCCGCGCGTCGGGGCGAACGGCAATCCTTCGACGCCCTGGTGCGCGCCTACGAGCGGCCGCTGCGCGGCCTCCTGGCGCGCCGTCTCGCCGCAGACACTATCGACGACGTATTGCAGGAGACGTGGCTCGCCGCGTGGACGGGCCTTTCCGGATACGGCGGCAGGGCGCGCTTCAAGGCGTGGCTCTACGGCATCGCGCTGCGCAAGTGTGCGGACCACCACCGGGAACGCGGGCGCTCTCCCAAGACCGTTTCGGAAGACGCCCTGGAACACCCCGGCGGGGGCGACGGCGACGCCCTGTCGGTGGCTTCCGTGCCGGCGCAGAAGGACGCGTTCGCGGAGGCGGAACTGCGCCACGTGGTACGAGCCGCCCTGGGATCGCTGCCCGCCGCGCAGCGCGAGGTGCTGGAGCTGTACTACTACGCGGAGCTGACGCTGGCCGAGATCGCCGCCATCCTGGGGCGACACGAGAGCACGGTGAAGTACCAATTCTATCGCGCCCATTCCGTGGTGGCGCAGCACCTGGAACCCGTTTTCGCGTCCCGGGGAAGCGAGTCGGCGGCGCCATGAGCGAGCGGGAGCCCGAAGATGGACCACGTTGATGACCTGTAGCGACCGTGATCGAGACCTGTTGCTCCTGGCCCACGGGAAGCTTCCCCTGGGGAGCCGGCTCCTTCTGGAAAACCACCTGCGGGGGTGCGCCTCGTGCCGCCGCCGTCGGGAGGAGATGGCCGCCGTCTCCCGGCTCATCGCGGGGGGGCTGCGCGACCCCGACATGGCTCCGTGGGTCGCCGCGCGGGCGCGGTTTACCTTCGGAGCCTGGGCGGCACGCCTGCTCCTCGTGGCCGCCGTGGCCGTGTTCCTCTTCGGCCTGGGGCGCCTGATCCTGGGCTCCGTCGCGCCTTCGTGGCCGGGGTCGTCGGGACCGGGACATGCCGGCCCCGCCCAAGACGACGGCTGCCGGCCCGGGCTGCCGAACGACCGCTGCCGCTGACGAAGTGTCGATGTTGGGCGCTGTCCGGCCCTCGGGCCGGACAGCGCGCAGCAGCCGGGCAACGGCCCGGGTGAGGGCCGGCGGTTCCCCACGCCGGCCCTCGTCACGGTCCTGGAAACCCGGCGGAGTCGTAACCGGAACTGCCGCAGCGCCTCACTTGACGGCGGGTAACATCCCGATACCGTACCGCGCGGCAAGGCCCATGAACTCCGCGGCGGTGGCCGGGTCGGCCATCGCCTGTGCCGGGACGAAGCCGCGCTGCGCCATCGCGATGGCGAACGCCTCGAAGTTCGCGCCGGGGCTGATCAGGAGGACGAACCGACCCGGCGTGTCGCTGACGCAGTACCAGGAATGGACGACGTCGCGCGGCGCGAACACGGTGTCGCCCGGCCCGACCTCGACGGTCTGCTCACCGACCTGGATGGCGAAGCGCCCTTCCAGGATGTAAAACGTCTCGTCCTCGCGGGTGTGGACGTGCGGCGGCACGCCCCCTTGCGGATCGGCCCGGGTCTCGACCAGCACGAAGTCGCCGCCGCTGTGGCGGGCGCTGACCTTGATGTGGCCGCGGTGGTCGCCCAACTCCACGGCGGGCCCCGCGCCCGCGGCGACGACCAGCGGGCTGCGGACGGCTTGCTCCTGCGGTTGCTGTTGCGGTGTGTTCATGGTGTTCCCTTTCGGACCTCGGATGGCGGGCGTCATGCGCCGGTTGTTCGTTACGTCCCCATGCTACACGGCGGGCGTGTGCAAAGCGTAAGCAAAATCGTGAACACGCCGCCGACGCTAAAATAATAATCGCACCGGAGGAGAACGGACAGGAAGCCAGGAAAAGCCGAAACGTCAGTCAGCGGAGGCCGCTTCCCCTGTTCCGGCGGCCCTGCGACGAATCGCAACGGGAACTGCCGGCCCGCCCGAGCCCTGAGAGAGTTTTGAGAGACCCGGGATGTAGGATCGACCCATGATCAGCGAGTCCTGGCACATCCAGCTTTTCGGCGCCCTCCGCGCCCGACAGGGGGAGCGGGTCGTCGCGCGCTTCCGCACCCAGAAGACGGGCGCCCTGCTCGCCTTTCTGGCCTTCCACCTGGGGCGCAGCCACCCGCGCGAGGTGCTGATCGAGCTGCTCTGGCCCGACACCGCGCCCGAGTCGGGGCGCCACAACCTGAGCCTGGCCCTTTCCTCGCTGCGCAGCCAGCTCGAACCGCCCGGCGTGCCGTCCGGCACGGTCATCGTCGCGGACCGGCTCTCGGTCGAGCTGAACCCGGCCGCCGTCGCCACGGACGTGGGCGCCTTCGAGCAGGCGCTGCGCCGGGCCGCCCAGGAGCGGGACGAGAACCGCCGGGCGGACCTCCTCGCCCAGGCCGCCGACCGCTACGCCGGCACTCTCCTGCCCGGCTACTACGAAGACTGGATAGCCGTCGAGCAGGAGCGGCTCGCGCTGCGGTTTCAGGAAGCCGTCCACCAGCTCATCGTGCTGCGCGAGCGCGGCGGCGCGGGGGGCGCGTCGGACGAGGACACGCAGTCGTTGGTCGCCTATGCGCGCCGGGCGCTGGAAGCCGACCCCCTGCGGGAGGAGGCCCACCAGGACCTGATCCGGCTGCTGCTCGGCGCGGGCCAGGGACCCGCCGCGCTGCGGCAGTGGCGGGAGATGGAGCGCGTCCTGGACGAGGAGATGGCGGAGGAGCCCGGCGGCGCCAGTCGGCAGCTCCTGCGCGAGATCGAGGCGCAGTTGTCGGCCCGCCCGACGCCGGCGCAGAGCAGGGCGGCGTCCCCGGTCCCACGTCCTGTGGCGTCGCCCACAGAGGATCCGCTCCCCTCCGGCACGGTCACCTTCCTGCTCACCGACATCGAAGGCTCCACCGCCCGGTGGGAGCACGTCGGCGAAGCGTTCCGGCAGGCCCTGGAGCGCCACCACGCGCTGCTGCGCGACGCCTTCCGCCGCCACGGCGGCCGGGAGGTAAAGGAGACCGGCGACGGGTTCCTGGTCGCCTTCCCCGCCGCCAGCGACGCGCTCGCCTGCGCGGCCGCCGCCCAGCGGGCGCTGGGCGACGAGCCGTGGCCCGAATGGCTCGGCGGGGGCCTGTCGGTGCGGGCGGCGGTCCATTCCGGCGACGTGCGGCGGGACGCCTCGGGCGAGGACTACCACGGCCCCGCGCTGCACCGCGCCAGCCGCATCCTGGCCGCCGCGCACGGCGGCCAGGTGCTCGTCTCCGAGGCCACCGCGGCGCTGGTGCGGCGCGACCTGGAGGCGGGCGTGCGGCTGACCGACCTGGGCCTGTACCGCCTGCGCGGCGTGGAGGCGCCCGAGCGCCTGTTCCAGCTCGACTACCCCGGCGCGGCCAGAACCGAGTACCCGCCGCTCGCGGCCGAGCGCGCCCACACGGGCAGCCTGCCGCTCCAGTTCACCCGCTTCTTCGGGCGTGAAAAGGAGATCGCCCGGGTCGGGGAGATCTTGCGGGACGGGCAGACGCGCCTGCTGACGCTCACCGGCCCCGGCGGCACGGGCAAGACCCGGCTGGCCGTCGAGGCGGCGGCGCACCTGCTCGATTCCTTCGAGGGCGCGGTCTGGTTCGCCCCACTGGCGGACCTGGACGACCCGAACCGCCTCGCGGACGCGCTGCTGGACGCGCTGTCTCTGCCCCGCTCCGCGGAGGCCGATCCGGCGGAGCAGGTCGTGGCCGCCCTGTCGGCGCAGGCGTCGCTGCTCGTGCTCGACAACTTCGAGCAGCTCGTCGAGGGCGGCGGGGCCGAGGCCGTTCAGAATCTGCTCGCCCGCGTCCCGACCCTGACCTGCCTGGTCACCTCGCGCCAGCTCCTCGGGCTGCCCGGCGAGCGCGAGTTCGTGGTCGCGCCGCTGCCGACCCCGGGCGGGGCGAACGGGGGGCCGGAGCGTCTCGGCGCCTACGAGAGCGTGCGACTGTTCGTGGACCGCGCCCAGGCCGTCAAGCCCGACTTCCAGGTGACCAACGGGAACGCGCCAGCGCTCGCCGAGCTGTGCGACCGGCTCGAAGGCATTCCGCTGGCCATCGAGCTGGCGGCGGCGCGGGCGCAGGTGCTCACGCCCGCGCAGATGCTGGAGCAGCTCGCGAACCGCTTCGAGTTCCTGGTCTCACGCCGGCGCGGCGTCGTCGAGCGCCAGCGCACGCTCCGGGCGGCCGTGGACTGGAGCTTCCGCCTGCTCGCGCCCGAGTTGCAGCGCTTCTTCGCGGCCCTGTCCGTCTTCCGCGGCGGCTGGACGGCGGAGGCGGCCGAGGCGGTCACGGGCGAGCCGCTCGCGCTCGACCATCTGGCCCAGCTGCGCGAGTGCTCGCTGGTGCTGACGGAAGACACCGGGCCGCAGATGCGCTTCCGCCTGCTGGAAAGCCTGCGCGAATACGCGGGGGGCCGGCTCGCCTCCGAGGAGCGCGCCCGCGCCGAGCGGCGCCACGCCGACTTCTTCCTGGCGCTGGCCGAGGAGGGCGCGCCGAAGCTGACCGGCCCGGAACAGCAGACGTGGCTCCAGCGCCTCCACGCCGACCACGACAATCTGCGGGCTGCCCTCGCGAACACGAGGGACGAGGAGGCGCTGCTCCGCTGGGCCGGCGCGCTGTGGCGCTTCTGGTCGATCCGGGGGCATGTAACCGAGGGACGGCGAGCACTCATCGACATCCTTACCCGCGTGCCGGACTCGCACCCGGCGCTCGGTCGGGCAACCCTCCGCGCCGCCGCCCTCGACGGGGCGGGCGCGCTGGCCCACGACCAGGGCGATTATCCGGCCGCCGCGGCCCTTCACGACGCCGGCACGGCCCTGTGGCGTGACCTCGGAGACGAGCGCGGGCTGGCGACGTCGCTGAACAACCGCGGGAACGTCGCGCTCGACCAGGGCGACTTCGACGAGGCCGCCCGCTGTTACGATGAAGCCCTCGCCCTGTACCGTGCGGCCGGCGACGTCGTGGGCGCGGCCAAAGTCTCCACAAATCTGGGCGCCCTGGCCTTCGACCAGGGCGATTGGGATCGGGCCGCGGCGCTCCTGGAAGAGAGCGTCGTCATCAAGCGGGAGATGGGCAACGTCTATGGACTGGCCATCTCGCTGGACCTGCTCGGCAGCGTGGAGAAGGGCCGGGGCCATCTCGACCGCGCCGCCGGGCGGTACGAAGAGGCGCTGGCCCTCCGCCGGGCACTCGATCACAAGCAGGGGATCGGCATGTCGCTTGCCAACCTGGGCAGCGTCCGTGCCCTCCAGGGCGACGCCTCGGCGGCAGACGCGACCCTGCAGGAAAGTCTGACGCTGTTCGAGGAACTGGCCGACCAGCGCGGGATCGCCGAGTGCCTGCTGGTCGTCGCCCAGGTCGCGGCGGCGCAGGGGCGCCACGAACAGGCGGCCCTGCTGCTCGGCGCCGCGGCGGCGTTGCGCGAAACATTGGGAATGTCCTTGACAGCGGCCGAACAGATCGCCGAGGAGGGCTGCCGGGAAGCGGTGCGGGTGCAGTTAGGCGTCAACCGCTTCGACCAGGCCGTGGCACAGGGCCGCGAGATGACCCGGGAGCAGGCGATTCTACTTGCCCGAGACGCCTGACCCGCGATATACCAGAGGTGGCGCCGCTGTTGCCGCCGCCGCTTCACACCACGATAGGCCGGGGAGGCCGATGCGGCCCGCCCGCGTCCGGGTCCGCCCAGGAGTTCGTCCCATGCCGCTGCCCTCACCACGCTTAGACCGGTCCGTATGGCCGGCCCCGCTGCTCACGCTCGCCTTGGCGCTCCCTCTCGCGCTCGCGCCCGCACCCCGGCCCGCCGCCGGGCAGGGCGGCCAGAACGCCCAGAAGCCGGAGGCCGCCGCGAAGCCGGAGGAGGCCGCAGACAGTGCCAACACCATAGCCGCCCTGGAAGCCGATCTGCGCCGGCCCGGCCCGCGCTGGCCGGCGGCGGCGAGGCTCGCTCTGCTGTACGACAAGGCTGGCGACAAACGGAAGGCTCTCGACCTGATCAAGATCCAGCTCGCCTCGGAGCCGGATGTCTTGCCGTACCTGACGCGGCTGCCCAGGCGCGAAGCTCTGAACCTGGCCATACGGCTCAACAACTTGGGCAGCCTCGCCTACGGGCGCGGCGACCTGCCGACCGCCAAAGCTGTCTACCAGCGCTCGCTGGCCCTCAAGGAGAAGCTCGAGCCCGACTCGCTGAGCGTAGCAGGCAGCCTGCATAACCTTGGCTTGGTAAGCGCAGCTCAGGGCGACCTGGCGGGCGCCAAGGAACTCTATCAGCGGGCGTTGGCCCTCAAGGAGAAGCTGGCGCCCGACTCGCTGGACGTGGCCAACTCGCTCAACAACCTGGGCATCGTCGCCAGCGAGCAGGGCGACCTGGCCGGGGCCGAAGCGCTCTACCGGCGGGCGCTGGCGCTGTACGAAAAACTCGCGCCCGGCTCGCTCAAAGTCGCGTCTGCCCTCAACAACCTGGGCAACGTCGCCGACAGCCGCGGCGACCTGGCGACCGCCAAAGACCTGTTCCAGAGGGCGCTTTCGCTCCAGGAGAAACTGGCGCCCGGCTCGCGCGCCGTGGCGGGAACGCTCAACAACCTGGGCAACATCGCGGGCTGGCAAGGCGACCTTGCGGCGGCCCGAGCGTTCCACGGGCGCTCGCTGGCCATCGAGGAGAGGCTGGCGCCCGGCTCGCTGGGCGTGGCGTCGAGCCTCGCCAACCTGGGCGGCGTCGCCCAAGAGCAGGGGGACTTGGCGGCCGCCGAAGACTTCCACCGGCGGGCGCTGGCGATCCGGGAGAAACTGGCGCCCGGCTCGCTGGGCGTGGCCAACTCGCTCAACAACCTGGGCAGCTGCACTCTCGACCGCGGCGACCTGGCCGGGGCCGAAGCGCTCTACCGGCGGGCGCTGGCGCTGCGCGAGAAGCTGGCGCCCGACTCCCTGCTTGTGGCGAGGAGTCTGACGGGCCTGGGCATCGTCGCCCGCGACCGGGGCGACCTGGCGGCGGCCCGGGACTTCCACCGGCGGGCGCTGGCGATCCGGGAGAAGTTGGCGCCCGGCTCGCTGGAGCTGGCAGGCAGCCTCAACAACCTGGGCGTCGTCGCCCGCAGCCAGAACGACCTGGCGGGCGCCCGGGAGCTGTACCAGAAAGCGCTGGCCATCAAGGAGAAGCTGGCGCCCGGCTCGCTGGAGGTGGCAAGCACGCTCAACAACCTGGGCAACGTCGCGGACGACCAGGGCGACTTGGCGGGCGCAGAAGACTTCCACCGCCGGGCGCTGGCGCTGCACGAGCGGCTGGCGCCCGGCTCGCTTGCCGTGGGCACCAGCCTCCATAACCTGGGCAACGTCGCCCGCGACCGGGGCGACCTGGCGGCGGCCAGGGACCTGTTCCAGCGGGCGCTCGCCCTGGACGAGAAATTGGCGCCCGGCTCTCTGGCCGTGGCGACGACGCTCCACAACCTGGGGGGGCTGCAGGACGAGGCCGGCGCGCCCGGCGAAGCGGTCGGGACGCTGCGCCGGGCGCTCGGGATCATCGACGAGCGCGCCCCCGAGGCCGTCGTGGTCCCCAAGGTCCTGCGCCGCCTGGCCCGGCTCCTGCTGGAGGACGGGAAGGCCGCCGAGGCGGGCGCCCTCCTGCGCCGGGCCGAGGCCATTGAGGAGCGCGTCCGGAGCCTGCCGCGCGACCCCGCCGCCGGCGAGGGAGGAGCCTCGGGGGGCGGGGCCCCGGCCGTGCGGCCCGAGGTGCGGTTCCTGTCGCCCGGCGAGGGCGCCGAGGTCGCCGGCGACGCGGCCGAGGTCACGCTGGCCCTCGTCGCCCCCCTGCCGGTCTCGCGCTACCGGGTCTGGATCAACGGGCGCCCCTTCGGCCCCGCCCGCGGCTTCGAGCTGTCCACCGCCGTGGACGAGAGGGGCCGCCTGCTGGAGAAGGGCAGGCTCCTGGAGAAAGGCCCGCCGGCCGAGAAAGGGCGATTGCTCGAGAAGGGCCCGGTGCTGGAGAAAGGGCGATTGCTGGAGAAGGGCGAAGACCGCGAGGCGCTGGCCAAGGGGCTGCCGGGCGAGGTGGCGGCGCTGGTGCGCCGCCCGCAGAACGCCTACTACCAGCAGATCAAAATCACGCTCCCCGTCGAGGACACGGACGGAGCGCACCTGCGCGTGGCCGTCGCCGCCGAGACGGCGGGTGGCGACATCAGCGACCGGCGGCTCCTGCGGCTGCGCCGCCCGGAGGCGGAATCGAACCGGGGCGCATTGCGGGTGCTGGCGATCGGCGTGGGCGCCTACCAGAAACTGCCCCGGCTCGCCTACGCCGCCCGCGACGCGCTGGAGATGGGCGCGGCCTTCCAGGCGCAGGCCGGGGGCGAGGGCAGGCTCTACAAGGGCGCCAACATCACCATACTGACCGACAGCGAAGCCACCCTGCCCAGCCTGCGCGCCGCGCTGGACCGGTTCACGAGCAACGTACAGCCGGGCGAGACCCTGGTCCTGCTCCTTTCGGGACACGGCCTCAAGGAGGGCCAGGCCTCCTACTTCGCCCCGGTCGGCTTCGACCCCGGTGACATGGCGGGCACGGGGCTGCGCTGGAAGGAGGTGCTGGCGAAGTTGGAGGAAGCACGCAAGACGGCGCGCTCGGTGTGGGTGCTGGCCGACACTTGCCGGGCCGCGCCGGGGCTGGCGCGCGAGCGCGTGGCCGGCGGCGCGGACCTGCGTCGCGGTGTCGAAGACGGCGGTAACCTGGTGGTCTGCACGGCCTCGTCGGGCGACGCGCCGAGTTACGAGTCGGAAGACCTGAAACACGGCCTCTTCACGCACGCGTGGCTGGAGGCGCTGCGGGGGCGGGGGCCCGACATCGTCTACGAGGAGACGCCGCGCGGGGGGCGGGTGCTGACGCTCTCGGGCCTGCAGTTCGTGGTGGACGCGGCGGTGCGGCGGCGCGCGCGCGAGGCGGGGGTACGCCAGCGGGTCGAGTTCCCGCGCCTGGAGGGAAGCTTCTCCCCAGGACAGCCCATTTTCGTCCCTGTCGCCAAGTAGCGTTGCGGGCAAGCCGCCCCGGAGAAAGGGAGCCGGAGTTTCCGGCTCCCTTTTTGTTTTCGGTATTTTTTACGGGCCACCGCCCTGAGAGAGTTTTGAGAGAGACGCCCACTATACTGCAGTCAACCACGGGCAAGGGAACCGCCATCTCGCCGACATAGTTGGCCCGTGTACGGGGGCAGTCCCGGAGCGGGACTGTTCCTTGCTGGCGGCGGTCCGACTTTCCTGTGCGCAACCAGCGACATAGGAGATTGACGGAGGCAAAGATGGGAACCTCGGCTGCTCGCTCGATCCGCCGGCCTGTGCTGTGGTTCTGCACGGTGCTCGCCGTTGTCGCACTGATTCGCCTCAGGACCGCCACACTGCAGCCGGAAGGGCGAGAGCGGTACGGCCTTTACACGGAAGCGCAGATACTGCGCCGCTCCGACGAGACGTTCCGCGTGCTGACCCCGCAGACCGGCGGGCTGAGAGCTTCGCTTCAGCCGTCCAGGTTCTCCGGCAGAAAAGGGCAGATACGCCATTGGTGGGCGGTCGATTACACGGCTCATGGCGACAGCAGGTTTGTACACATGAAGTGGGACGGCGACAACGGTGAGTTGATCCAGGTCAGCAACATGGTCCCGGTGGCCCGCGAAGCCGCAGAGCCCGTCGTGGATCAAGCAGAGGCGGCGCAAGCGGCACAGTACTGGATGCGCCGCTTGGGTGTCGCCGGCGGAGGTCCGCCATGGGAGCTGCAACGCTCACCCGAGCGACTGACTACATACGGAACATGGAAGGTTCGTGTGCGCCGGCAGGACCGGCGGGCACTGATCTTCCTCGACGCCGCCTCGGGGCAGTTGCGGTTATTCCAGTCATTCCCACGGACCTAGAAGTTAAAGAGAGGCTCACGCCTTACTCCTGAAAAGAATAGTCAGAACAAGTGAGGCGTTACGCTTCACCCGTCGAATCCGGGTTTCCTGAAAGGATGAACGTCTGATGTTAGGGATCGCTTCCGTGCCTACCCGCGCCCTGATGGCGCTGCTGATCGTGCTCGCCGCCGGCGCCGCGCCCCGTATGGTGCGGGCGGACGTAGAGGACCGCCTGTTCGACTTTACCGACGCCTTCTACCTGCGGAACGGCGTGAACCCGGCGGCCATCGCCGGACGGCGCCAGGCCGTTCCCCCACTGGCGACCACCGACAGGCCGCTCTTCCGCCACCAGCGCAACGTGCGCGCCCTTTTGACGCTCCCAGCCTACGACCACAGCGGCGACACAGAGTTCTTCACCGTGCTCGGCGGCCTCAGCGGCGCCGGTTTCACCAACGACGCCGCCGGGCGCACCGCCCGGCAGATCGCGGACCGGAGCCCGGAGTACGTGTTCCCGCGCCGGGGAGGCGACCCTTTCGCCCTCGGCGCCACCCGCCAGTCCGTCGTCCTGGAAATGCGCCACGGCTACTTCAGCAACAACCCGCTCGGTTTATGGATCCACGTGTGGGTGAGCTACACGGGCCTCGCCTTCTACACGCGCGACGGACAGCGGGCGCTGAGGGACCTGGCGCGCAGGAACGGACTCGACCTGGACGGCACGCCCATCATCCGCACCGTGGACGAGATCGACCGCCTCTTCAGCAAGGGTTTCGTCACCAAGCGGACGCTCCCCCTGGACAACACCCTGCGGTACGCCATCTGCCCCGTCATCAAGGACCCGACCGACGGCGGCATCGCACCGGACCAATTCCTCTCTATCACCCGCCGGCCGGACGGCACCCCGGTGGAGCCGTTCTTCCTGAACGACTTCCTGAGCCTGCAGGCCACGGGCGACTGGGCCGATTGACACCGAACGAGGATGTGGCCTCGCCGGGGCGGGCGGTAACATCCGTCCCGGCGCTGACGCCCCGCCTGACGAACTGTCTGGACGGAGAACGACACCGTGACCACCTTGTGCAATCTTTTCCGGGCGTTGCGCCCGTTGACCATAGTCGCCGATTTCGCACGCCCCGCCCGGAGCGGAGGCGGGATGCGACGTGAACGCTTGGCGACATCACTCCTGCTCACGCTCCTGATGCTGCTCGCGGCGTCGGCGCCGCGCCCCGCCGGCGCGCAGGAACCGGGCGCGGAGCGGCCGCACGTCGTCTGGGAAGCGATCTTCGACAGTGCGGACAACGCCGCCGATTTCGACAGCCTGCTCGCCCGCGATGGGGCGGGGAACGTGTACGTGGCCGGGCGGGCGCGGGACGCGGACTCCAACGAGGACATCACCGTCCTGAAGTACGGCCCGGACGGGGACCTGCTCTGGAGCCAGCGCTACAACGGCACCGGCAGCCGGCTGGACGCGCCCAAAGACATCGTGGTGGACGAACAGGGCGACGCCGTGTACGTGACCGGCCGGTCGTTCCACGGCCTGCCCTCCGAAGGGGGGACGCAGTACGACTGGGTGACGCTCAAGTTCCGCGCGGCGGACGGGACGCCGCTGTGGGCGCGCACCTTCAACGGGCCGCTCAATGCCAGCGACGAACCGGCCGCCATGGCGCTGGACCCGGACGGCAACGTCGTCGTCACCGGGTATTCCTACGGCGCCTCCGTGGTCCAGGGGCAGCGCGACGAGCACCCCGACTTCGCCACGATCAAGTACGACCCGGACGGAAACGTGCTGTGGGAGCGGCGCTACAGCGGCCCGGACCGCCTCGGCGGGAGGGCACCGAGCGGAGTGGAGGACCTGGGCGCGCGCGACGTGGCGGTCGATGCGGCGGGAAGCGTCTACGTCACCGGCATGGTGACGGTGTTGCGCGGCGGGCGCCGGGAGGGTGACGCCGCCACGCTCAAATACTCCGCGGCCGGTGTCCTCCGGTGGGCCGCGCTGTTCGACGGGACGGGCATCGATGAGCGCGACGACGACGCCCACTCGATCGCCCTCGACCCGGCCGGGAACGTGGTCGTCCTGGGCAACAACACGCAGGGCGACAACTTCTATACGGACGCAATGATCCTCAAGTACCGCATCGAGAACGGCGCGCGCCTCTGGGTCCGGAA
>CADCTO010000075.1 GCA_902805585.1 uncultured Armatimonadota bacterium
TACGTCATGGGCGGGATCGCCGCCCTGGCCCTGCTCGTCGTCGTTCTCACCCGCCGGTAAGGGGCGTGATGCCGTGGAAATCTTCCCGCACGACCTGGGGCGCAAGCGCTACCTCGATCTGATCGAGGCGCGCGGCATGGCGATCCAGCAGGGCCGCCGGGGCGGCGGGGGCGGCTTCTCCGGCAGCGCCTCCTCGTCGTCGGGCCGGACGCGACTGGGCCTGCTGGGGCGCCTGTGGACTCGGGGCGAAGCGGTAGACCCGGAGGTGGCCGCCGCGGGGCTGGGCGCCATGCGTGGCACCATCGGCGGCATCATGGGCGGGATGATCGGCGGCTCGACGGGGATGCTCATGCCCGCCCTCATCCTGGCCAACCAAGGCGAGCTCGTAGGCGCGACCATCATGGGCGGGTTCGGGCTCGCGATGGCGAGCGTGGGCCTGGTGCTGCCCGGCGTGTGGTTCCGGCGCCTGCACCGGAAGCCGCTCTCGCGCGGCGAGATCGAAGAGCTTCTGCCCCACGTGCGCGACGACCTGGAGCGCGCGTATCTGACCCTCGTCCTCGATGCCATCGAGCAGAAGGCGTCGCCGGAGGTGGAGAAAGAGCTGCGGACGGCGGTGCGTGCTCTGGCCGAGGCCATCGACCGCCTGCCGCTCGCGTCGGCCACCGCCGCCGATACCGCCGCCCTGCGCCGGGAGGCGGGCGAGGCCCTGGGACGGGCGCAATCGGAGGACGACGCCGTGATCGCCGCCTCGCTCCTGCGCCGGGCCGAAGCCCTGGGGCGCCGCGCGGACGCGCACGACCGCTCGGCCTTACTGACGCGCCGCTCGCTCGCCCTGCGCGAGGAGTTGTTCGCACAGGCCGAGGCCCTGCGCGCCGGGCTCACCGCCTTCCACTCGGGCGCGACCGACATCGCCGGCCTGAGCGATCTGGCCGAGTCCGTGCGCGCGGTCGCCAACGAGGCCACGTCGGTCGCCCTCGCCCGCGAAGAACTCGACACCTTCCAACCTCCGGTCGTCGCGCCGGCCGACGCGCCGCCGCGTCAGGCGGTCGGCCTGCGGCGGCCCTAGCACTCGTCATGCGCATCCGCCCGCACGATCTGGGAACCGAGTGGCACATCCGCCTGGTGCGCGAGCGCGCCCGGGGCGGCTCGTCCCGGCTTGGCGGTGTGGGCGCGCCGCCACCCGCCCCGCGCCTGGGTCCGCTGGGCCGGGCGTGGAACCGCGACCTGCGCCTGCGCCCGGAAGTCGCCGCGGCAACGTTCCCTTCTTTCGCGGAGGAAACGCTCGCGCGGGCGTACGTCGTTGGAGCGGGAGCGGGCGCGATCGGCCTGGGCGCGGCGGCGTGGTTGCTCGGCGACGGCCACGTTTTCGGGGCGGCCCTCGCGCTCGGCGCGGGTGGCGTGGGCGGCTGGCTGGGTGCGGTCGCGCTGCCCCGTGCGGCGCTACGCTCGCTGCTTGAGCGGCCCGTGTCGGAAAGCGAGATCGAGTGGGCGCGCGGGGCTGAGCCTTCCCCCGCCCTCGCGTGGCGGCGGCTGGCGAACCGTCTGTTGGAGCGACTGGGCGGCGGCCTTCCGCCCGCCCACGGCGACCCGCTCCACCGGGCGTTCCTGGATCTGGTGCAGGAGGCCATCCGGTGCGACGACGTGCCGCCCGAGGCGGAGGCGTCCGTCCGGGCCGCGCTGTGCGATCTGGGCGACGCGGTCGCCGGCCTGCCGGTCCCGGTCGGCGAAACCGACGAGGCCATCGCGCTCCGGCAGCGGGCGGGGGATCTCGCCGCACTGGCGCGAACCGAGACGGACGGCGTCGTCGCCGCGTCCCTGCTTCGCCAGGCCGACGCGTTGCTGCGAGAGGCCGACGCGAAAGACGCGGCGAACCGGCAGGCGCGTCGGGTCCGCGCGCTCCGGAGCGAACTGGCCGCCCAGATCACGGCGTTGCGAGCCGGCCTTTCCGCCCTGGGTGCCGGCCGCGCCGACGCCGCGGTTCTCGCCCGCAGCGCCGACACGGTGCGCGGCGTCGCACAGGAAGCCGCCTCGCTCGCCGCGGCCCGCGAAGAGCTGGATGCCACGGTCCCGTCGCCTCGCGTCGCCGGGACCGCAGCGGCGGACGAGGAACAGCGCCTCACCCTGCAGCAGCGATAGGAGGAGGAAACGCATGCGCGTCTTCCCGGAAAATGCGGGCGGCAAATGGCACATCGCCCTCGTCCGCCAGCGCGCCTTCCGTGCGCTGAACGTCCCGGACCACCGGCCCATGGATCTGGAGGGCGCGTCCCGCCCGCTCGGCGTGCTGGGCCGCTTCTGGACGAAGGGGCTGAAACTGGAAGACAGGGCGCAGGCGAAGGCCGTGGCGGCGGCCGGGCCGATCATCGGGTGGTGGAGCTTCGCCGGGTGGCTGAGCACCGGGTTATGCGGGCTTTTCGCGGCGGCGGCGCTCGCCGACGGGAGACCCGAAGTGGTGACCCAGGCGTTCGCCGCCCTCGGCACGGCGTCGGCCACGGGGTTCCTGCTCGCGCTCCCGCGCAGGGCGCTCCGTCGTCTCCACCGGACGCCCCTGGCGGCGGGCGAGGTCGAGGCGCTGCTCCCGCTCGCCGCCGACGACCTGGAGCGCGCCTACCTGACCCTGCTCCGGGACGCGATCCGCCAGGAGGCGCCCGCCAGTGCCGAAGCCGGGTCGCGCGAAGCGCTCGAAACGCTGGGCGAAGCGATAACGCGCCTTCCCGCGGTCCCGGCCGCACCCGAGGAGGCTGCGGCCCTCCACGAGGAAGCGGCGGCGCTCGCCGTGGCCGCCGGTTCCGAAGCGGACCCCGTGGTGGCCGCGTCGCTGGAGCGGCAGGCCGGCGCACTGCGGCAGATGATCGAGGTGGCCGCCCGTTCCGAGCGCGTTTCGCGTCAGACCGCGGTCCTGCGGTCGGAGCTGGCGACGCAGATCAAGGCGCTGCACGCCGGACTCGCGGCGCTGCAAATGGGCGCGGCGGACGGCGGGCACTTCGCCCGGATGGCCGAGACGGTGCAGCAGGTGGCCCGCGACGCCGTTTCGGTGGCGGCGGCGCGCGAAGAACTGGACGCTGCGGCGGGCCCGGCCCTTCCCGTTCGGGCGACCGGAACGCCAGAGATCGAGAGCGTGCCGTTGCGTTCCCGGCACGGATAGGCGGAAAGGAGACCACGCGCATCATGGGCGGATCGAGGCGGTATCGCGGGGTGGTGGCGGCGGTGGTCCTTCTGGCTGTCGGCGTGCTGCCGCGGCTCCCGGGGTGGGCCGCCGCCGACCCCTTGCCTGCCGACACAAGGCGCACCATCGCACGGCGGGCGGGCGAAGCGGTGGCCGCGCTCCGGGCGCGCGACACGGCCCGCCTGTCCCGGTTCGTCCACCCGGACAAAGGCCTGCGCTTCTCCCCCTACGTGTTCGTGCAGCCCGATTCGGACCGTGTCTTCACCCGGGCGCAGGTGGCGAGACTCGCCCGCGACCCCGGGCGCTACCACTGGGGCGCGTACGACGGATCGGGCGAGCCGATCCGTCTCACCTTCGCCGAATACCACAAGCGGTTCGTCTACGACAAGCACTACGCGCGGGCGCGGGAGATCAACGTCAACACCTTCAAGCGCCGGGGCAACACGACGAACAACCTCCGGTCCGCCTACCCGAAGTCCGTCGCCGTCGAGTATCACGTTCCCGGCGTGGGGGAACAACGCGACCACAACTGGGGCAGCCTGTGGCTCGTCTGGCAAAAGAAAGGCGCGGCCTGGTATCTGGTCGGCATCGCCCACGACGCCTGGACCATTTGAGGGCGCGCCGCCTGCCGAAAGAAATAGGGCCGGAAGATTGCGTTCCGGCCCCGGTCCCGTCGCGGGTCCTTTCAACGGCCCGTCTAATCGCGGTCCCTATCGCGCCGGTTCTCGCGGCGCCGTCGTTCGCGTTCCCGCTCGCGTTCCCGCCGCTCGCGCTCCCGGTCGCGCTCCCGTGACCGCTGGAGTTCACGGCGCTCACGCTCGCGGCGCTCGTCGTACTGTCGGTCGCGGTATTCATGCAGCTGCGTGAAGTCCACGTCGCGGCGGCCGTTGCCGCCCCCGTTGCGCTGGTGCCAGCGGACGTGGCGGGCCTCCATCTCGTTGTGGAGCCGCTCGTGCGCGTGCCAGTAGCTGCGCTCGCCCCGGTCGTCGTCGTTTCGCCGGTGCCACCGATCGTGTTCGCTCCTCAGGTCACGGAACAGCCGCGCGTGTTCGCCGCCAGACCGGCTGCACCGGTCAGATTCCCGCACCGCGGGATGGTCGGCCTTCGCCGCGCCCGCGCCGGCCAGGCAGAGGGCACCGCCGGCGGCGAGCAGCGTCCATGGTTTCCATCGGTTGGTCATGTGCTTATGGCTCCTTTGTCCCATGCTATTTAGACGTATAAATCCGTACCATGTGTGACACCGCGCCGAAACCGGCACGGGTTCGGGTGACAAAACCACCGGCCGGGACAGGCGCGACCGCGGCCCAGACAGGATACAATAGAAGGAGGGCCGAAGATATCGGGGGGACCAGGGGAACCTGCCACTCCCGTAACGCGTTCGCCCGCCTTCGCCGTTAGACTCACTCCCGGGATACAATGACTTATGTCTGATAACACCAACGGAAACACGCCGCCGCCGCCGCCGCCCCCCGTTCCGCCCGCCGGGGGGGCCGCGGTTTTCGATACGACCGCCGCGGCCGCTCCGGCACCCGCCACGGCGGCCACGCAGGAGGAACAGCGGCTGCGCGGCGTTTCGCGCTCGCTGCTGATCGCGGTCGGAGGCACGGGGCACAAGATCCTGCTCGACGTGCGCCAGCGCCTCCTGCAAAAATACGGGTCGCTGGACAAGCTGCCCATCGTCTCGTTCCTGCTCATCGACACCGACCAGGCGATCTTCGGCAAGAACCCGAACTACTCGGACGCCGCGAACCTGGACAACGCCGACAAGATCCACACCAGCGTCTACGGCGTCGAGAACCTGCGGCGCAACCTGCGCGAATACCCGCACCTGCGCGACTGGCTGGACCCGCGCACCCTTTCGGGCGACATCCACCAGGGCGCGGGCGCGGTGCGGGCGCGCGGGCGGCTGGCGTATTTCTGGAACTACGACGCCATCGCCCGGCGCATCGAGGAAGAAGCCGCCGAGATCACCAAAGACTCCTCCAAGGCGGCGGCGATCCGCAACGGCCTGCAGGTGAGCGAGGGCGTCACGGTCTACGTCGTCGGCTCGCTGCTGGGCGGCACGGGGTCGGGGATGTTCCTGGACCTCGCCTACACCGTCAAAAGTCTGCTCGCCAGCCAGCGCATGCTCGAAACCGTCGGCATCTTCTCGATCCCCCCGAACTCGGCCGCCGTCGCCGTGGACAACCGGCCCAACGCGTACGCCAGCCTGCTGGAGCTGAACCACTACACGGACCCGTCGTCCACGTTCACGGCCCAGTACAAGCCGGACCAGCCCGGCATCGAGAACGCCGACCCGCCGTTCCGCTACACGTACCTGGTGGACACGTCCTCGCCGCGGGCCAAGCTGGACTCGGTGGACAAGCTGGTCGAGATGATCGGGCACTCGATCTTCCTGGACCTGACGAGCGAGTTCCAGCGGCAGAAGAAGTCGAACCGCGACAATTTCGACCAGTTCCTGACCCAGCCCGACGACCTGGGCTGCGCGCAGAACTACCTGTCGATGGGCCTGGCCGCGCTGCACTTCCCCAAGGACAAGGTGATGCACGCCTGCGCGAGCCGGCTGGCCAAGCAGATCGTGACCCGCTGGACCGAGCCGCTGCAGCGCGTCGCCAACGTCGGCGCCTTCACGGAGCAGGAGCTGGGTCGGCTGGGGCTCACGCCAGACGAGGTGCAGCGCCAGATCCTGGTCGCCAACGCCGAATCCGGCGAGCTGCTGCGCGATTCGGCCATGGCCTTCTGGAACAACGCGAACCGCCAGTACGAGACCGCCTACCCCGGCCACGGGCGCGTCGTGGAGTTCCTGACCGCCAAGCAGCGGGAGCAGGAGGCGAAGCTGGTCGACAACGACCCGAACCCGGACCTGACGGCCAAGCGCCGCCAGAACCTGGGCGAGTACATCTTCCAGACGCAGCAGAACCTGACCGCGCTGATCCCGGCCAAGGAGCGGGCGCTGCGCGGCTGGGTGAGCGAGCGCGTCAACGACCCGAACCACCGGCACGGCGTCGCCCGCGCCTTCCTGGACCAGGCCCAGGAGCGCTTCCGCGCCTTCTCCGAAGGGCTCGCCCGGCAGCGCGACCAGGCGAAAGAGACGCTCGCCCCGGCCGCCGAGCAGCGCGACGCGCAGTTCAACGAGATCAACCGCTTTTCGGGCGATTTCGCGCTCGGCATGATCCCGGGCGCCAAGAAGAACGCCATCGACGAACGCAAGGACGCGTTCCTGGGCCACGCGCGCCGCTGGGACACGACCGTGCTCGACATCCGCGCGGCCGAGGCGGCGGTCTTCTTCTACACGCAGATGCAGGGCGTGATCGAGACGCTCAAAGCGGAGATGGACCAGTACATCGAGCGCATGAAGTCGCTGGAAGCGTTCTTCCGCAAGCAGGAGCAGGAGGCCGTCGAGAGCCCCGTCGACGTCAACGGCGCGGTCCTGTTCGACCGGGGCCGGCGCGAGGAGCGCGAGGGCGGCGTCGTGACCTACGTGGACGGCGACATCGACAAGCGCTACGCCGCGTACGTCGGCGACGGGGCGGACCCCGGGAACGCGGCCGTCAACACCGCCGCCGCCGACGTGCTGGCGGAACTCGGGACGGCGGGCAACATCTACGGGACGCGGGACGCCGATCTGGGGCGCATCCGGGCGGCGCTCCTGGGGCGCGCCCGCCAGGTCTTCGCGCCGGTCGAGAACGAGTCGGTACTCGACAAGTTCTTCGAGCGCTACGGCGCGGGGAGCGACCGGTCCGTGGAGGAGCTGCGGCGCGTCTTCTCGCTCTCCACGCCGTTCATCCACCTCCAGGAGAACGCGCCCAACTACAAGCACAACATGAACAAGGAGCAGACCATCGTCGGCATGATCCACGGCGCCGAGGGCCGCTCCGAGTCCGAGGCCCGCTTCCTGACGATGCTGCGCGACACGGTCCAGGGCATCCGCGACGGGCAGATCTCCAACTCGAACGAGGAGCACCAGGTGCTGTTCCTGCGCGAGCGGGCCGCCTTCCCGCTGCGCCTGCTCGAAGGGATGGACTCGTACCGCTTCGCCTACGAGCAGGCGCGCGCGCAGGGGGCGAGCGCCAACCCGATCCACACGCGCAAGGACGTGCGCGAGTGGGTCCGGCTCAACCCGCCGTCGTTCGAGGACCAGAAGGAGGCCTGGCAGACGTTCTGCGTCGGCTGGGCGTCGCAGGTCATCGGCGAGGAGCGCGACACGCGCTACACGGCGACGGGTGCGAAGGAGACGCTGCGCTTCGTGGCCTCGTACCGCGACCGGTTCGGGATGCCCAAGACCGACCCGCTGGGCGGGTTCGTCGCCATCACCGGCGACATGGCCCGCCTGATGCGCGAGCAGGCCGAAAAGGACGGGACGGCCGCGGCGGGCGGCCTGCTGCCCCTGGAGGCGCGCGAGATCATCCTGATCCTGTGCGACAACCCGACCCTGAAGCAGCAGCTCGACCAGGGCATCGAGGAGAAGCTGCACCAGAAGGGGGTCGCCGAGATGGGCAACCAGCTCGTGGCGCACGCCCAGGCGCAGCAGCGGGCCCTGCCCGCCGTCATCTACCGCCCGTACCAGAACGCCATCGCCGGCTACCTGGAAGAGATCAACTACGCCGGCCCCGCCGCCGCGGTCGCCGTGCCCGCGGGCGCGGGGGTCGCGGGGGCGACTGCCGCCGGGGACGGCGCGGCGGTCGCCGGCCCGACCGTGACACAGCCGACGCCCGCACTGCCACCCCCGGCCGCGTCCGGCTCGCCGACGAACGGAGGCAACGGAGGCGTCCAGAGCATCCGGGAGCGGCTCGCCAACCTGAAGTCGCTGCTCGACGAGGGCCTGATCACCGAAGAAGACTACGCGGCGCGCAAGGCGACGATCCTGTCCGAAGTCTGAGAACGTCCCGGCACCCGTCCTATAAGCCCGCGCTTTCGCGCGGGCTTATTTTATCTAATTTGTGGCGGTTCGGCAGAGACGCGATACAATGGGGTCTACCGGCCGGGACCTGCCCCGCCGCTCCGCCATACCCATCGCTCTTGCCGCGCCCGCGCGGCGGCGATCCCGTCCATTCCGAAGGAGTTGGGATGAAGCGTATTCTCACCGTTCTGCTCACGCTCGCCGCGCTCACCGTGGCAGTCCTCCTCGCCCAGACGGCTTCCCGCACCAGCGCACGCGCCGCCGACCGGAGCACGGCTCCCTTTGTGGTCAACGGCGTCCGCTGGGCCAACAAGCGCGCCTTCGTCGACAGCGGCGCCCGCTGCGCCACGCCGCGCCCTTCGTTCAACGAAGTGGCCCGGGTCGAGAGGAACGTCAAGGCGTTCGCCACACGCGCCGGCCAGACGAACCGCGTCGCCGCTTCTGTCACCGTCCCCGTGTACTTCCACGTCATCATGACCACGACGGGCCGGGGCGACCTGTCGGACGCGCAGATCCAGGCGCAGATCGATGTTCTGAACAAAGCCTACGCCGGGGGTGACTTCGAGCGGGCGCCCAACCAGGGAGCATCGGCGCAGGCAAGCGCCAACACGCCGTTCCGCTTCGCCCTCGCGGGCGTCGACCGGATCGCGAACGACGCCTGGTACAACCTGACGCAAGGCTCGACCGCGGAGCGACAGATGAAGGCGACGCTCCGCAAAGGCACGGCCAGAGACCTGAACATCTACAGCGCCAACCTGGGCGGCGGACTCCTCGGCTGGGCGACGTTCCCGACGAACTACAATTCCAACCCTTCGTACGACGGCGTGGTGCTCCTGAACGCCTCCTTCCCGGGCGGCTCCGCCGCCCCTTACAACCGGGGTGACACGGCCACGCACGAAATCGGTCACTGGCTGGGCCTGTACCACACGTTCCAGAACGGCTGCACGAGCAGCAACGATTCGGTGAGCGACACGCCCGCCGAACGTTCGCCGTTCTACGGCGTGCCGCCCCCCTACCGCGATTCCTGCGGCGGCAATCGCTACAGCGGCCGCGACCCGGTGGAGAACTTCATGGACTACACCGACGACATCGGCATGTTCCAGTTCACCGCCGCGCAGTCGGCGCGCATGGACTCGCTGGCGCAGACCTACCGCGGCCTGTAAGCAGGCAGCCGCACCGGCGGGAGGCGCTGTGCGCGCCTTCCGCCTTATTGTTCCCCTACCCGTTTCCTGTTAGTCCCCGGCTTCTGCCGTACAATAGAGCGCCAACGTTTTGCGGCAGCCCGGGGTCCTCTCCAGCATTTCTATGCGGGTCGGCGGCCGGAGCCGGCGCCACACCCGTGCATTGCGGAAAGGTCGTTGCTTTGTTTAAGCGTCGGTTCTCCACCTCAGTGGCGGCTCTGCTCCCCTTCGGTGCTTTGCTCGCACTCGCCGTCCCGGCCCCCGCGGCCCCGCTGCCGGCCATCGATTGGACCAAGAACAAGCAGCGGCCCGACGCGGCGGCGGGCGAGTATTTCGTCACCTTCCACGGGGGGGTCACGCCCGGCAACGTGGGAGCGGTGCGTTCGATCGGGGCGCTCGTGCGGCGGAAGTTCCCGGAAGTGGGCACGGCGGCCGTGCGGATACGCCACATCCGCCAACTCGTCCTGCTGCGGCGCGACCCGCGCGTCTCCGGCGTCGAGCCGGTCCCGATGCGCTACAAGCAGGACCTGGCGACCCAGCAGCTCGGGCCGACCCGCGGCAACGGGCTGTACGGGCTGCTCACGACGGGGGCCGCCAGCGCGCACGGGCGGGGCGTGAGCGGCGCGGGCGTCCGCGTCGGCGTCGCCGACACCAGCATCGACTACTTCCACCCCGACATCGCGCCCAACTACCGGGGCGGGATCGACACGGTCAGCGACGACAACGACCCGATCAACGACGACGGCGAGACCCACGGCACCCACGTCGCGGGCACCATCCTGGCCGCGGCGAACGGCGTGGGCGTCTACGGCGTCGCCTATAACGCCGAACTGTATCACGCCCGGGTTCTGGGCAGGAGCGGCGGCACCAGCACCGACATCATGGACGGCGTCCGCTGGCTGGTCGACGTCGCCGGGTGCAGGGTCATCAACCTGAGCCTGGGCGGGCGCTTGCGCTCGCGGACCGAGGAAAGCTTCTACAAGCAGATGCGGTCGCGGGGCGTGCTGATCGTCTGCGCGGCGGGCAACGACGGCACGACCAGTCTCTCGTACCCGGCGGCGTATCCGGTCAACATCGCGGTCGGGGCGGTGGACCGGAACAACGTCCGCGCGGGCTTCTCCAACACGGGCCGGTACCTGGACGTGGTCGCGCCCGGCGTCGACGTCCTTTCCTCGGTGCCGCGCGGGCAGGGCCGGGAGGCCACGGTGACGTCCGGGGAGGACACCTACTCGGGCTCCGGCATAGAGTTCGCGGCAGCGACGTCGGGCGTCACCGGCCCCCTTGTGGACTGCGGCCTCGGCCGTACGGGCGACTTCCCCGGCAGCATAAACGGCAGGATCGCGGTGATCCGGCGCGGCACGACCACGTTCGCCGAAAAAGTGACCAACGCGCAGAATCGTGGTGCGGCGGCGGTCGTGATCTACAACAACGAGCCCGGCGGATTCACCGGGACCCTCGGCACCGCGGGGAGCTGGGTCCCGGTGCTGGCGGTTTCAGACGCCGCGGGCGCGGCGCTGCGCGCCCGTGCGGGCCAGAGCGCCACCGTCGTGAACCAGGTCAGCGACTGGGACCACTACGACGGCACCTCGATGGCCACGCCCCATGTGACGGGCGTGATCGCGCTCATCTGGTCGGCCAGCGGAGCGCTCCCCCACACCGCGGTCGAGACCCACCTGCTCTCGACGTGCGCCGACCTCGGCGCCGCGGGCTATGACACCACCTACGGGCGGGGTCTGGTGAACGCCGACGCCGCGGTGGCGAGAGCCGGTCGGTAGCCCCAGAACGTTCCGCAGGGGCGAGGCATGAATGCCTCGCCCCTGCGACCGGCGTCTTTTCCGCGCCCCGCCGGACCTACTCCACGGCGGCCGCCGAGCCGTCGGCCGCGGTGATCGTCACCGTGCGGCTGGCGTTGTCCCAGCGGACCTGCGCCCCCAGCGCCTCGGAGACGAAGCGCAGCGGCACATAGGTCGTGCCGTTCGTGATGCGCGGCGGCGCGTCCAGGGTCATATTCTCGCCGTTGACCAGCGCGTCGTTCGAGCCGACCCGGATGC
>CADCTO010000076.1 GCA_902805585.1 uncultured Armatimonadota bacterium
ATGACCAGCTTCGCCCGTTCACAAAAGAAGTCGGCGATGAACCGGCCGATCGGGCGCTGGCGGCGAAAGTGTAAGCCGGCCATTGCATGACCGCGCAACAGCGCCCACAACTTCGCCTCGCTCAGCGTTCGCCGCCGCCGCAGTTCCGTGCGAGCCGGATCTTGTACTCCGGTGTAATCTCCACATCACGCCTCCGCTTCAGTCTCCCCTCTCCCGCTTCGGGGGAGGGGCCGGGGGTGGGGGCTCTCATTTCCCCTCCGCTCCCAACAGCAGGTACAGAACGGCCATGCGGACGGCGACGCCGTTGGTGACCTGGCGCTCGATGAGCGAGCGGGGCATGTCGGCGACGTCGGCGCTGATCTCCAGGCCGCGGTTCATCGGGCCCGGGTGCATGACCAGCACGTCGGGCTTGGCGGCCTTGAGCGCCTCCCTGGTGACGCCGAACAGGCGCGAGTATTCCCGGGCGGTCGGGAACAGGGCGCGGCTCTGACGCTCCAACTGCAGGCGCAGCACGTTGACGACGTCGACACCTTCCAGGCCGGCGCGCAGGTCGGTGTAGACCTCCACGGGGAGCCGGTCCGCGTCGGGCGGCAGCAGCGTGGCCGGGCCGACGAGGCGCACGCGGGCGCCCAGCCGGGTCAGGCCCCACAGGTTGGAACGGGCGACGCGCGAGTGGGCGACGTCGCCGACGATGGCGACAGTCAGACCTTCCAGGTCGCCCTTCGCGTCGCGCAGGGTCAGCAGGTCGAGCAGGCCCTGCGTCGGGTGCTCGTGCGTGCCGTCGCCCGCGTTGACGACGGGGATGTCCACCCACTCGGCGGCCTGGTGGCAGGCTCCGGAGAACGGCGTGCGCATCACGACCAGATCGGCGGTGAGCGCCTGCAGGGTCAGGAACGTGTCGCGCAGCGATTCGCCCTTGGTCGCCGACGACGTGGACCCGCTGATGTTGATGACGTCGGCGCTCATGTACTTGCCCGCGGCCTCGAAGGAGGAGCGCGTGCGCGTGGACGCTTCGTAGAACAGCGTCACGACGGACTTGCCGCGCAGCGTGGGCACCTTCTTGACAGGGCGGCGCAGGATCTCGGAAAACGAGCGGGCCGTGTCGAGGATCAGCCCGATCTCCTCCCGGGTCGGGGTTTGCAGGTCGAGCAGGTCGCGGCCGGCCAGGCTGGTCTCGGTCATGCGCCGTCCTCCGGCTTGGCGATCACGACCGCGTCGTCCGACCGGTGGTCCATCTCCCGCAGGAGCACGTGGACGTGCTCGGCGCGGGCGGTGGGCAGGTTCTTCCCCACGAAGTCGGCGCGGATCGGCAGTTCCCGGTGGCCCCGGTCGACGAGCACGGCGAGCTGGACGGAGTCGGGGCGGCCCAGATCCATCAGGGCGTGGATGGCGGCGTTGACGGAGCGGCCCGTGAACAGCACGTCATCGACGAGCACGACGGTCTTGCCGGAGACGTCGGTCTGGAGCTTGGTCGGCCGGGCCGGGGTCTGGCGCACGGAATAGTCGTCGCGGTACAGGGCGATGTCCAGACCGCCGCACGGGACCTCGCGCCCCTCGATGCGCGTGATGTTCTCGCACAGGCGCCGGGCCAGCGGCTCGCCGCGGCGCAGGATGCCCACGAGCACGACGTTCTCGGCGCCCTTGTTCCGCTCGACGATCTCGTGCGCGATCCGGGTCAGCGCCCGGCGCACCTCGCCCGCGTCCATCACCTGTGTCTCGGTCATAACGAAAAACGCCTCCCGCACGTGAGGCGGGAGGCGTCGGCTTAACCGGCGGCGCAGGCGGCATCGGTGCCGCGCGCCGAGGCGGAGAAACGGTTCGCGACCCTTGGCCGCCTCACGGGACGAGCCTTAAAGGTATGTGCGATTCGTGTCCAGTATAGCAGGTCGGGGGGCGCGTGTCAAGGTGCGCGGCTGGTCTGGAGGCCGGGGACTCCCCGGGGCGTCTATTCCCAGGGCAGGCCTTGGTACCCCGACGGGCTCTTCTGTTGCGTCTGCGTTTGCGTCTGCTCGCCCGGCTTGTTCGGATCGGCCATATCCACGGTGCCCATGGTGCCGGTGCCCGCGCCTTGCGCGGCGGCGAGGGGCTCCGCGGCGCCTGTGCTCACGTCCAGGGAGACGGCTTCCGGGCGGGGGACGGCGCGCAGCGGCAGGGCGCAGTACAGCTCGACGTCGCTCAGGTTGTTCGGGTCGAGCAGGGCGGTGACGTTGGACGGGATGCGCTTGGGCAGGACGCGCTCGTCGGCGTTGACTTCGCGCCGGACGGTCTCGCCGCCGGGCAGCGTGACGATGTAGGTGACGCTGCGCCCGTAGGTCGATTCCCCGGTCAGGTTCTCGGTCTTGACGATGTTCGCCATCATCGGCCGCCCGTCGCGCACCAGACGCTCGGCCCGCGCCCGGACCTTGGACGACTGGATCGGCGCGAACGCCAGGGAGGCGGCGCCGGCCAGGATGCACAGGATCCCCGGGATGAGCCCGCCCACCTGGAGGATCAGCAGGACGATACCGATGAGGATCAGGACGCCGCCGATGATGCCGAACTTCAGGACGTTCGGCGCGTTCAAATCCGGGAACTCGGACGGCTGGAAACGGCGCGGCGGCATTTCGCGCAGCTCCGGCTCGATCGACCAGGGGTCTTCAACGGACGTGGACACGGTTCACTCCCTACGCGGTGGTGCTTTTGCTCTCGGCCAGGTAGGTGGACACGAGGCGGGTCAGCTCTTCCGGCGAGAACGGCTTGGTCATGTACGTATCGACGCCGACGGAGACCCCGCGCTCGATGTCTTCATCCTGCGCCTTTGCGGAGAGCATGATGATCGGGGTGCGCCGCAGGTCTTCGTCGGCGCGGATGGCCTCGGCGACCTGGTAGCCATCCAATTTGGGCATCATGATGTCGAGCACGATGATGTCGGGCCGGTGCTTGCGCGCCTCTTCCAGCGCCTCTTCGCCGTTCGTGGCGGTCAGCATCGTGTGGCCCTGTTTGGCCAGCAGGAACTCCATCAGCCGGAGCAGCGCCGGTTCGTCGTCGGCAACCAGGATCGTGTGCGGCATCCCCGTGCTCGCCCCCTTCAGCGGCGCGTCGACGCCGCCGGGAATACGCTATTATACCGCATACCGAGTAGGTCCCGGCGCTTCCGCATCCCGCACCACGGCGTCGGCCATGCGGGCCACGCGCGCCATGAAACCGACATCGTGGACGCGGACGATGTCCGCGCCGGCCCCGACGCCCAGCGCGACGGTCGCCGCGGTCCCCGCGAGGCGGTCCGGGTCGGCGGCCTCGGCGTCCGGCCCCAGGACGCGCGCGATCGTGCTCTTGCGCGACGTCCCCAGCACGACCGGGAACGGGAGCGCCTTCCGAATATCGGCCAACCGGCGCACGATCCGGAGGTTCTGTTCGACGGACTTGCCGAAGCCGAAGCCAGGGTCGATGAGGAGGCGGTCCGGGGAGATCCCCGCGCTCCGGGCGGCCTCGACGCGCTCCCGCAGGAACGACACGATCGCCGCGATCACGTCGGCGTCTTCCGGGAGGGCGGTACGGGACCAGCCCATCTCCTGCGGGCGGACCGGCAGGTGCATCAGGCAGATCGGCACGCCGAGCGTGGCGACCGCGGGCAGCATCTCGGGGTCCAGCGTGCCCGCCGAAACGTCGTTGACCAGGACGGCGCCGGCTCCGACGCCGGCGCGCGCGACGCCCGCCTTAACGGTGTCCAGCGAGATCGGCAGCGTCGGCGCGCGCGCGGCGATCCGCTCGATCACGGGAAGGACGCGGCGCTTCTCCTCGTCCTCGCCGACCGGCGGCGCGCCGGGGCGGGTCGATTCGCCGCCGACGTCGATGAGGTCCGCGCCTTCGGCCTGCATCGCGAGGGCCCGCTCCACGGCCCGCGCCGGGTCGAGGTACCGCCCGCCGTCCGAGAACGAATCCGGCGTGACGTTCAGGACGCCCATGACGAGCGTGCGCCTGCCGAGGTCGGGCAGGAGAGCGTGAAGGGGTGAGGGATGAGGGGCGAGGGATGGGGTGAGGCCGGGTGTCGTCATGGGCTGGGTCGAAGTCACGGCAGGCCTAGGAAGGGCGTTCTTTCATCCCTCGCCCCTCATCCCTTTTCAGTGGTATCGGTAGTGGCGCCAACCGGGCGGGGCGTCGGGAAGGTCCTCGAAGCTGACCTGGCGCAGGGCGGCTATGCCCGCCTCCGAAAGCAGGAACCCCTTTTCCGCCACCGCGCTGTCCGTATCCTGCTCCAGCTTCATGCGGAACGGCACGTCCTCGACCGCGATGGTGAGTATCTGCCGTATCTGGTGGCCGTCCAGCATCTCCAGGGCTGCGCGCGACTCGTCCGCCACGTCCGGCTCCGGGTGCATCTCCAGGACGCGGCAGAACGCTTTGACGGCGCCTCCGACGACCCCCTTCTGCTGGAGCAGCACGCCGCGCTTGAAGTGGTTGGTGGCGTCCAGGGGGTCGAGGCGGATCATCTCGTCGGTCACGCACAGCGCCTGGTCGAGGAGGCCTTGCTGGAGGTAGGCTGCGGAAAGGACGTCGCGGGCGAAGAGGGAGCGGGGGCACAGGGATAAAAGGATGCGGCTTTGCGAAACGGCTTCTTTCCAGCAACCGCTTTCCAGGTACGTCTCGGCGAGGGCTTCGCGGGAGGCCAGGCAACGCGGGGCACGGGCGATGGCCGCTCGGAGCACTTCGAGGGCCTCCGAGGGGCGGTTCTCCTGCCTGAGCAGCGTCGCGATCCGCAGATAGGCGAGGGTCGATTCCGGGGAAAGGGAGACCAGCTTCCGCAGGTGGGTGAGGGCCTTCTCCACCTGTCCCGAGGCCGCCAGCGCGTCCGCACGTCGCAGGTACTGGACTTCCCGTTTCCGCGGGGGCGCCGCCCCCGCCTGACTCCTTCCGGGGCGTGGCGGCAGGAGGGGCGCATGGGCGCGGAGCGGGACCTGAGGGGAAAGGTCTTCCAGGATCTGTACCTGCGTTGTTTTGCTTGACACGCGCGCTGTTGCTCCTTCTCGACCGAAACCTAAATCACGCGGCGGGGTCCGTCGTGCCGTTCTCCGGCAACGCTGGCACCGCCTGGTCCTCGCGCTTTGCCGACCGCAGCGCCTCCTCGGCATGCGACAGAAGTGCGGCGCTTGCCGCCAACCCCGGACCGAACGTGGCGAGACCGACGTTGAGCGTGACGTACAGCGGCTCGCCGTCACCCATGTCCGTCGCCGCTGCCTCCGCGCACAGCCGGTCGGCGGCCCGCCGCGCGCCCGGCCCGTCCGTGTCCGGCAGCAGGACCGCGAACTTGCCCGTTCCCACCCGGGCGACCCAGTCCCCTTCGCGGGCCGATGACAGCAGGAACAGGGCGAGCCGCCGCAGCACGTCGTCGGCCGCTGCCGCCCCGCGCCTCCCGCTCAGCGCGTCGAAATCCTGTAGGTCCGCCAGCAGGAGCGACAACGGCAGCCCGTACCGTTCCGCGCGGGCGATCTCATCGTCCAGCCGGTGGAGCAGGGCGCCCCAGCCGGGCAGCCGCGTCAGCGGATCTATCTGCTGGTCCACGTATCCTCATCCTACCGCGCGCGGGCTTCGGGCGAAACGGACAAATCTGCCGGAGAAAACGGCCGTGCCCGCGTCGCCCCTATTATACCATCTCGTGTGAGGCCGTCAATGGCGCTAAACGGCGTGGCCAAATGCGGTATACTGAAGGACAAATGAAGCGGACGCGCAACACCGTTCAGCGGCGAGCGGTTCTCGATTCTCTCCTGGCCCTGCCCGGCCACCCGACGGCGGCGGACGTCTTCGGCCATGTCCGGGAGAGCTACCCGAACCTGTCGCTTGCCACCGTGTACCGGGCGCTGCACGCCCTGGTCGAGCAAGGGGCCGTCCTCGAAATGCGTGTGGAGAACGTGTCGCGCTACGACGGCGGGCAGACGCCCCACCACCACGTCGTTTGCCGCGCGTGCGGTGCGGTCGCGGACGCGCCGGCGGAGGCGCTGCCGACTCCGGTGCTCGGCAATCTGGAACGGGCGTCGGGGTTCGTCCTCGACCGGCACCCCGTCCAGTTCACCGGAATCTGTCCGCAATGCGTGGAACCCGCCGCGCGCGAATAGAGGCCGGTTCGTTTCTGGCGAACCGAGAGAGGCGGCCCGGGGAGAGCCCCGGGCCGCCTCTCTTACATGCCACCCGCCACGTTTCGTCAAGCGGCGAGGACCGTGTCGCGCGGGGCGATCCGGTTGTCGCGCTGGGCGTCGGGGCGCCAGGCGAACAGGGCGCGCCGGACGCGCTCCCGCGCCCGCGACAGGCGCGAACGCACCGTCCCGATCGGGAGGTCGAGTTCGTCGCTGATCTCCTGATAGGACAGGCCGCGCATGTCCGACATCACCAGCACTTCGCGATAGGCCGGCGGGAGCGCGCGGACCGCCCGCGCCAGCGCCTCGTTCTCCAGCTTGGACAGGATCACGCGTTCGGGGCCGGGGACGATGGGCGTGATGGGGTCCGGGTTCTCGATCGCGTCGAGCGATAACTGGCGCGGGGCGCGCACCTGGGACCGGTACCGGTTGATGAACAGGTTGCGCAGGATCGTCAGCAGCCAGGCGCGGACGGGGCCGTCGGCGCGAAACGTCTCGAAACCGCGCAGCGCGCGCAGTGTCGTCTCCTGGACCAGGTCCTCGGCCTCGTCGGGGTTGCGCGTCAGAGACAGCGCGTGGCCGTACAGCGCGTCCCGGTGCGGCAGCACCATCCCTTCAAATTCTTCCAGGCGCATTCGTTTCGCTCCGAAACCTTGAAAATGGGGCTGACCGGGCGTCCTATTCTTCGGCGGGAGCCGGCCCGCTCTGAAGAAGCGACAGCGCGTGCCGCCGTAGAATGTCGAGACTGCTCCGGGCCGCGCCCTCGTCGGCGGTGACCAGGTGCTGCAGCAGGATGCCGTCGACCGCCGTGACCACGTAATGGGCCAGGCCCGCCGGGGTCACGCCCGGCGCCAGCGCGCCGCCCTCGGCCAGGTGCCGTTCGGCGACCTCCTCCACCAGCCGCCGGTACGCGGCGTAGATGCCGGCGGCCTGCCGCTTCGCCTCCGGGTCCTGGAACGAGCGCACCGCCAGATGGTAGCGCAGGATGCCCGGCCGCTCCTGGGCGAGCACCCAGGCCGTGTCGATGCCGGCGGCGAGCGCCTCGGCGGGCGTCGCGGCGCCCGCCATGGCGGGCCGCAGTACCCCCACCGCGCGGCTCAGCGCGTGGCGCACCGCTTCGGCGAGCAGCGCTTCCTTGGTCCCGAAGTGGTAGTGCAGGGTGGCGACGTTGACGCCGGCCTTCTGCGCGATCCGCCGGGTCGTGATGTTCTCGAATCCGACCTCCGCGAGCGCGACGGCGGCGGCCTCCAGGATCTGTTCCCGGCGCTCGGTGGACTTGTCACTTCCGTTGCTCGCGCGGGTCATGGCGTCCTTGGGCCTGTAGATCAATCAGATGATTAAATCAAGTGATTGGTTTTTTACCACATCCGTTCGATCCGTGTCAAGTGCCTGCCGAAAATGGGCTGCCGGCGGAGCCGCGTCCGTCCGCTCACGTTTGGCCGCCGAAGCGAACCGTGTATAACAGGCCGAAGAACACGCGGTGGGGAGGCCGTAAAATGGCACAATCGTTCACGGCGGCGGACACGGGCGCGCTGGCGAAGGCGGACTCCGGGGCGCGTCGGCGCGTCCTGGTGACCGGCGCGGCGGGCCGGATCGGGTCCTATTTCGCGGAGCACGCGCACCGGAAGTACGAGATGCGGCTCATGGTGCGCCCGTCGGACGAGGGCGTGGAGAAGATCGAAAAGTTCGGTCAGGTCGTGGTGGGCGAGCTGGGCGAACTGGAAAAGCTGAAAGAGTTTTGCCAGGACATCGACACCGTGGTCCACATGGCGGCGGACCCGAGCCCGTCGGCGCTCTGGTCGGACCTGCTCGAAGCCAACATCGTCGGCACGTACAACATCTTCACGGCGGCCAAGTCCGCGGGGTGCCGCCGCGTGATCTACGCCTCCTCGATCCACGCGGTGTCCGGCTACCCCTCCGACGTGCAGGTCAAGACGAGCGAGCCGGTCAACCCGGGCGACCTGTACGGCGTGTCCAAGTGCTTCGGCGAGGCGATGGCCCGCTACATGGCCGAGCAGGAGGGCTTATCGGCCATCGCGATCCGCATCGGCGCGTTCCAGCCGCTGGAGGCCGCGCGCAAGGAGGGCAGCATCTCGATGCTCGACGCGTTCGTCTCGCACCGGGACCTGCACCAGCTTCTGGAGCGGTGCGTGGACGTGGAGAACGTGCGCTTCGCGGTCCTGCACGGCCTGTCGAACAACCGCTTCAAGCGCCTGGACATCTCCGACGCCCGCGAACTGGTCGGCTACGACCCGCAGGACGACCTGACCGAGGAGAACCCCCGCCTGCGCGAACTGCGCCTGAGCGATACCGTCAGCGCGCACAACCTGAGCGACAAGGGTCAGAAGTCCGGACTGCGCGAGGACGTGTGAGCGGCGCCGACGTGCCGAATCAGCGCGGCTGGCGCGGTGGCTCGGCCAGCGTGCGCCGGAGACCTTCGAGGGCGTCGGGGCGGTTGTGGATGCTTTCCCAGTTGTAGACGGACAGGGACCGGCAGCGGCGGAAGTCCAGCGTGCGCTCGAACGCCTCGGCCCAGCCGTCGGCGGTGCGGGCGAACGAGAGCCATTCGGCCGCGCACCAGTCCTGGCGGCCCGCTTTTGCCAGCACGGCGGCCAGATCGCCCGCGTCCTCCGGCGCCCGGTTGTACAGGCTCCAGCCGGGGACCGAGTCGGGGTTGAGGGCGGTCGCGTGCGAGTAGTGCCGCTCCCAGGGGGCGAACTGCCCGCCGGCGTGGACCATGATCTCGTCGCGCTTCAGGCCCGCCCGGCGGCAGACCCCGGCGAGGAACCGCAGGTAGTCGGCACTGATCTGTTCCTGGTCGGCCAGCGTGACGGGGCCGCCGCGGATGAGCCGGCTCCCGCCCCGGCTCACGAGCGCGGCGTAGCCGAGCGGGGCGAGGCCGCCCGCGAAGTCCTTTTTCATGTCGAGCCCGTGCTGCGGGTCGCGGGACGGGTCTGAAGGGTATCGCTCGGCGTAGCGGTTGCCGCCGGGGTAGTGGTAGGCGTTGACCCCGACCGACGTTTCCCAGCCGACTTTGACGCCGGGGAACAGGTGGCGCATGTCGGGCGGCAGCCGGTCCGCCCACTCCTTGATGCGGCGTGCCAGGCGTCGCAGTTCCGTCTCGCAGGCCCGTCGGAACCGGGGGGCGGCGAGGTTCGGCGCGGGCAGCACGCGGATCTGGCGGCCCCAGTTGCGCCAGCAGATCTTGACGGCGTGCTCCGGCCCCCAGCCCGTCCACTCGACGTTTAGGCGGTTCGCCGGGCGGTAGCCGGGCTGCGCCGGGTCCCACCAGTTCCACAGGTCGTGGCGGTGCCCCCACCAGTTCTGGCCGTCCAGGACCACGAGCACGGGCACATCCCGGCCGAGCGAGAGGTCGAGGATGCGGCCGAGGGTGGCGTCGATCCGGTCGGGCGGGCTGTGCAGATACGACAGGATGAACGACAGGCCCAGCCGCCGCGCGCGGGAGGGGTCCGCCGCCCGCCCGACACGGGACAGCGGCTCGTCGAACCGCGCGTCCGTGATGGTCGCCGGGTCGTTCTGGTTCCAGCGCACGCCCGGCCCGAAGTTGATAAAAAGGTATTGCGGACGGGCCGCCGTGAAGAATGGTTCGGACGTCATGGTTTCTGTTCTGCCGGGGCGGGCTTGCCCGTCGTGAAGCCGGCGCGCAGTGGTCCACCGACAGGTCGCAGGACGTGTTCCGCCAGTTCCAGGAGTGGCCCTTTCTCCTCGGCCCGATAAAGGGCATCGAGCGCGGCGACGAGCCGCTCCGCCAGCGCGTCGTCGAACCGCCGGAGCGCGTTCAGCCGCCATTTTCCGTCGCCGCCCCATTGCCGGTGGTGGGCCAGCACGAAGTCGGCTACCTTATCGGCCAGAGCCGGCGCGATGAAGAAGTACGCGTCCGGGCTGCCGGCTCCCGCCAGGTCGTCCCGGTACTCGGTGATGGCGTGCCGGTATTGGGCAAGGCCTGCGGGGGTCAGCGGCTGTGGCCCCCGCTCCAGGACCGCGTGCGCCTGCGCGCGGACGGCCTGCGCCGCGCCGTTCCGGTCCCGTAGCACGATGCCGTCGCGCCACATCACCGGGAAAGCGGGCACGCGCATGGCGGGCTGGCTCGCGAAGAGGCTTTCGCACGATTCCCGCGTGACAACGAACGCTTCTACCGTCCAGCCGAAGGCGTCGAAGGTTTCTTTGTAGGCCGTCTCTTCGGTACCGGGCAGCAGGACGACAACGTCGAGGTCGGACGTCGGTGTCGCCGCGCCCCGGGCGGCGCTGCCGGCGACTACCGCGGCGCGCGCTTCCGGGAACTGTCCGTCGACGAACGCGCGGGCGGCGGCCACGGCGCTCGCCGCGTCCCGCACCGCCGGAAGATCCTCGCCGGCATCCGTCGTCTCGTTGTCTGGCGGCCGTGTGGTCATGAGCCTGTCATCGAGAGGCACTCCGGCGCGGGCTACACCGCTTTAGCTTCCACGGGGAGGCCGGCTTCCAGCCAGGCCTTCCAGCCGCCCGTCAGGGCGCGGGCGTTGGGCCAGCCGGCTTGCCGCAGTTCTCGCGCCACACGGGCGCTCGTTTCTTCGTTCGGTCACGTGCAGAAGGCGACCAGCCAGGCGTCCCGCGCGACGCCGCGCTCGGCGGCCTGCCGGGCGGCCTGGTCCGGGTCGATTCGCAGCGCCCCCGAGGCCACCGAGTCGCTGTCGCCGTAACTGCGTTCCTTGCGTACATCCAGCACGAGCACGGGTTCGCCGGCCTCCTGGAGGCGCCGCATCTGGGCGACGGTGATCCGCTCCGAAGCGATATCCTCCTCGGTCAGGGCGGCATCGCCGCTGCCGTCGCCGTTCACGCCCGGCTCCAACGCGACGGCAAGCGGCTGCGCGCCGTCCGCGCCCGTTTGGACGAGGGCCGGCACCGGGGCGCCGCCGACGGGCGGCGCTTCGCTTTCGGGGGGCGCCTCGCTCCCGCCGCTCCCCGCGGCGCGGCGGCGGCCCAGGAACATGAGTGACCCGCCGTGGAGCGTGACCGAAAAGACCACCACCAGGCAGCACAGCGAAAAGATGCGG
>CADCTO010000077.1:0-1133 GCA_902805585.1 uncultured Armatimonadota bacterium
GTTTTTCAGCGTCTGCGTCGTGTTCATCAACTTGTCTTTCTTACGGTGGGCCGGCCCTCACCCCTGCGGCCCTCACCCCCTGCCCCTCTCCCAATAATGGGAGAGGGGTGCCCGGGGCATGGCCCGACTGCGGGTTCACGAACCGGAACCCCCGCTCGGCTGTCACCGTCCCCTCCCCCTCCTTCCGAGGGAGGGGGCCGGGGGGTGGGTCGCGCGCAGCAGAAGTCGGGCCTTGCCCCAGGCACCCCTCTCCCCCCGGCGGCAGCCGGAAGCCAGGGGAGAGGGGACGGGGGCGAGGGCACCCCCTATTCCTCAATACGCTGCTGGGTGGCAGCGTTGCCGTTTCCCCCGCCTCCCAGCGCGTTCATCAGGGTCTGCGGCACGGCGACGACCACCGTGTTGCCCAGGCCCTTGCCGACCTCGGCCAGCGCCTCGATCTCGCGCAGGCGCAGCAGCACCGGGCTCTGGGCCAGGAGCTGCGCGGTGTTCGCCCGCGCCCGCGTCGCCGCGGTCTCCTCGCGCGCCGCGACCAGGGCCGCCCGGCCCGCGCGCTGCGCCTCGATCTCCTGCGACAGCATCCGCTTCACGTCGCCGGGCAGGATGATGTCCTTGACGCCGACCCGCGTCAGCTCCAGGCCCAGCGCCTCCGCTTCCGGCCGGCCGCGCTCCAGGAGCGCCGCGGACAGCGCCGTGCGGTCGGCCAGGAGCTGGTCGAGCGTGCGCGCCTGCACCTCGTCGCGCAGCAGGATCTGGAGCGCCGTGTACAGCGCGACCGCGTAGTCCGCGACCGTGTGGACGGCGACGGCCGCGTCCGTCACGCGGTACTCGGCCGCCACGTTCAGCCGGACCGAGAGCGCGTCGGCGGTCAGCATCTCCTGGCCGTTGATGGTGAGCGGCGCGCGCCGCGTGTCCACCCGGCGCACCTCCTGCCGCAGCCACGGCAGGCGCACGACCGGGTGCCGGCCCGGCTCCAGGATGCGCTCGAACTTGCCGTTCTCGTAGAGCAGGCCGTCCTCATACTCGGCGACGATGACGGGCGTGTACAGCCCGGTCAGATACCGGCCCAACCGCACCAGGCCGTCCGCGAGCACGATGAACAGCAGCACACCTAGGGCGACCGCCAGAGCCGTCGT
>CADCTO010000077.1:1143-11130 GCA_902805585.1 uncultured Armatimonadota bacterium
GCGCCCGCAAAGCCGCGCCCGGCTGCCCGAAGGCGGCACGCGACCGGCGGCACCTGTTCCAAGGGTTCGAACCTTGTTTGGGCTTTTGGCCCAACCATGGAGCGATAGGCCTTTCGGCACGATCGCAATAGCGCCGCCCCGATGCGCGGAACGTCCCCAGCTACAGCCGGGACGCCGCTTGGGTGCGCGGCACTTCGTTGTGCGGCCTGGAGGCCGCGAAAGCAAGGCAATCGGCGCGCCGGGAGTCGAACCCGGATGAGGCCCTTATAAGGAGCCCGCATTAAACCGTTATGCGACACGCCGTTTATCGGCATCCTGGGCGTATATCCCGAGGCATGGGGAGCCGAGGCATCGGTTCGGAACCCACGCCCCGGCATCTCTGCTCTGCTGGCACCCCCCTAAACAAAAACGCCCCTCGCGGCGTCCGAGGAGGGACTCGGCGCGAGGGGCGTTGGGTACGCTTGTTGGGAGAGGCGACTACTCGGTGCCGGGCCTCTCCTCCTCTTTGCCGAACGTCTCCGGGTCTCTGGAGCATGTTTGTATCGTCTCGGGGTAGTTGGTCCCGAAGCCCCCGAACAGGACCGACGCGCCCAAGCGCATCGCGCGGCGCAGGAGCGCGCGGCGGGACTCGGGGCGGTATGCGGTTGTGGCGGCGGCGGTGTTCGTGTTCATGGTCAAAATCGATGCTGCCCGGAAGGCAACGGGTCGGATTTTACAGCGGCAGTCCGTGCTCTGTCAAGGGTTTTCCAGAACTTTCTCGAATAAGTACCTGGCTTTGATAAACGGCACGGCTTTCTTCTTTTCTGGAGGCAAAACAGATGGCAGGCACCGGTGGTGGTGACGCGCAGGCGACGGCGGCGGCGTTTCAGCAGATGTGGACACAGGCGGTGAACCGGGTGAAGCAGGAGGTGATCGCGCCGACGCTGTGGCGGGCGCTCGAAGTCACGCATCCCGTCGCCTGGGAAGGTAACAACTTCGTGGTGGGCATGGACTCTTCCGAGGGCCAGCTTGCGGGGCAGCTCAACGCGGGCGAGAACCGGGGCGTAGTCGAGCGCGTGCTCCGTTCGGTCACCGGGAACAACGACCTCGTGTTCCGCGTGGTCGAGGGAACCAGCTATGCCGATTGGGAGTTCGCCAAGGCGCGCGACGCGGCGGCACGCAACGCGCAGACGGTGGCGGCGCAGAGGCGCTCCGTCGAGGCGGCCACGTTCGGTTCGTGGGACGACATCTACGAGCAGGTGACCCGGATGTGGGCCAGTTCCGAGCACCGGTCTCTGCCCGTCGGCCGGGGGCGCTACCTGAGCCAGGCCCTGGCGCTGGTGGAGAAGGCGATGGACACGCTGTACCCGAAAGAGGGGAAGGTCGACGAACAGATGGTGCGGGGCCTGAGCCGCGTGCTGGACCGCGTCGCCTCGTACACCGCCTCGGACGCGGCGTTGCTGGCCTACCTGATGCTGGAGCGCCGCAACAAAGGGGGAGGCTCCTGATGCGGTTGTCGCGGCGCCGTCTTCTGCTCACGGCGGCCGGGCTCGCTCTGCTGCCGCCGGGGAGCTACGCCCTGGGCGCGCCGCAGCAGCGTCCCCTCGCGCGCATCGCGTTCGGTTCCTGCGCGGGGCAGGACCAGGAACAGCCGATCTGGGACACCATCGTGGGCGCGAAGCCCGACCTGTTCCTGTTCATCGGCGACAACATCTACGCCGACACGACGGACATGGCCGAGATGCGGGCCAAGTACGCGAAACTTGCCGCCAAGCCCGGCTACCAGCGGCTCAAGGCAGCTTGTCCCATCCTGGCGACCTGGGACGACCATGACTTCGGCGTCAACGACGGCGGCAGGGAGTACCCGAAGCGCGCGGAATCGCAGCAGGTGTTCCTGGACGTTTTCGGCGAACCGAAGGACTCGCCGCGACGGAAGCAGGAGGGCGTCTACGACGCCAAAGTCTTCGGCCCCGAAGATAAGCGCGTCCAGGTCATCCTGCTCGACACGCGCTACCACCGCAGCCCGCTCAAGCGCGCTGTCGCTCCCCCGCGCGGACAGGGGCCGTACGTGCCGGACGACGACCCGAACGCCACGATGCTCGGGGAGGCGCAGTGGAAGTGGCTGGAGCAGCAGCTTCGTGTGCCGGCCCGGGTGCGCGTCATCGCCTCCAGCATCCAGGTGGTGCCGGAAGACCACGGCTGGGAGAAGTGGATGAACTTCCCGCGCGAACGGGAGCGCCTGTTCCGCCTGATCCGCGACACCAAAGCCTCGGGGGTGTTCTTCGTCAGCGGCGACCGGCACATCGCGGAACTGGCGGTGATGGACGGCGGCGCCGGCTACCCGATGTACGACCTGACCTCCAGTTCCCTGAACCGGAGCGCCCGCCGGACGCTCCCCGACGCGCCCGAGCGCAACCGCGTCGGCCTGATGAACTGGGGCGACAATTTCGGGGTGATCGAGGTGGACTGGAACGACCCGGACCCACTGATCCGCCTCCAGATCCGCGACGTGCAGGGGGATGTGGTGTTGCAGCGCAAGGTCCGGCTGAGTTCGCTGCAGGCGAAGTAGCCGCCCTCACCCCCCGTCCCCCTCTCCCAAATGCTCCGGCTCCGCCGGTGGGAGAGGGGGAGGAAGAGGGAGATATGAAAAAGGCGAAGAGGGCGAGGCGTGCCTCGCCCCTACCCCAACGCCGGCTGTAGGGGCGACGCATGCGTCGCCCTCCCCGCGCCGCCGAGCTGCACCCGCTGCCGTAACAGGCACCCCTCTCCCACCGCGAAGCGGGACCTATTGGGAGAGGGGGCAGGGGGGTGAGGGCGGGACTAAACCAGCCGCATCGTTTCGCGTACGAGGCGCAGCGTGTCGTCGGCGAAGGCACGGGCTTCTTCGGCACCGCGGGCGAGGATGCGGTCGAGCTCGGCGGGGGCAGAGGCGTAGCGGGCGCGGCGCTCGCGGAACGGGTCCAGCATGGCGTTCAGGATGTCGGTCGTTTCGCGCTTGCTCTGGACGCAGCCGCGGGCGCCGGAGCGGCACTCGTCCCACTGCGCCTGAAAGCCGTCCGGGTCGTAGATGCGGCGAAGCTGGCAGACGGCGCAGCCTTCGGGCTCGCCTGGGTCCGTCTTGCGAAGTTTGTTCGGCGACGTGAAAGCCGTTTTTAGCTTGGTAGCGACCTCGTCGGGCGTGTCGCTCAGGAAGATGGCGTTGTTGTAGGACTTGCTCATCTTGCGCAGCTTGTTGTCCGCGTCCACGTCCAGGCCGGGCAGGACGCCGGTGTCTTCGCTGATCAGGGCGTCCGGCACGGGGAAGACCTCGGCCTCGAACAGGTGGTTGAACCGGCGGGCGATCTCGCGCGAGAGTTCGAGGTGGGCGGCCTGATCCTTACCGACCGGCACGGCGTGCGCGCGGTACATCAGGATGTCGGCGGCCTGGAGAACGGGATAGCCGAGCAGGCCATAGGACGGTCCGGACGCGCCGCCGCCTTCATAGTCGGCCATGGCGTCGCGGTGCTCTTTGTAGGTGGGGACGCGCTCCAGCCACGAAACGGGGGTGATCATGCCGAGCAGTAGGTACAGCTCTGCGTGCTGCGGAACGTCCGACTGCCGGAAGATGGCACACCTTTCGGGGTCCAGACCGGCCGAAAGATAGTCGAGGGCGACGTTTCGGGACGCCTCGGCGATGGACTCCGGCACGCCGGTGACGGTCGTCAACGCGTGCCAGTCGGCGATGAAGCAGAACATTCGGTACTGGTCCTGCAGCTTCACCCACGGGCGCAGCGCCCCCTCCAGGTTGCCCAGGTGCAGCCGGCCCTGGTTCCCCGTCGGCTTCATCCCCGAAAGGAGGCGTTTCTTCGTGTCGACCGTCGGTACCGTCATCGGGCTAAGCGGGCCCGACCAGGAACGCGTAGACGCGAACGGCCGGGGGACCGATGATCGTTCCCAGGACGCCGGACAGGGCGAGGCCGATGAACAAAAGGAACCCCCACTGCGCCATGAGACGGTAGTAACCCTGCGCCATGGCCGGCGGAAGGGCGTTCGCCAGCAGGTGGGAGCCGTCGAGCGGGTACAGCGGGATCAGGTTGAAGAAGAACAGGAACAGGTTCACCAGGACGATGTTGTGCACCAGCACGTTGTAGGCGTCGCCTGGCGGGAACACGCCCGCGCGGACGACGATGGCGAACAGCGCGGCCAGGACGAGGTTGGACAGCGGCCCGGCGAACGAGACGATGGAATCGCCGATGCGCCGGTTGATGGAATAGTTGTCCGGGTTGGTCAGGACCGGCCGTCCCCAGCCGATGCCCATGCCGACCGCGGCGGACACGGCCATGAACAGCGTGCCGACGGGGTCCAGATGGGCCATCGGCGACAGCGTGACCCGGCCCTGCGAGCGGGGCGTGGGGTCGCCCAGCCGGTCGGCGGCGATGGCGTGGGAAAACTCGTGGACGGTGATCCCCAGCACGAGCGCCACCATCAGCATCAGGAATTCGCTCAGGTTAAAGTTTTCCATCACCTTGTTCTACGTTCCGCCGCCGGATTGGTTCCCGTCAGGACGCTCTGGCGGCCAGGCGGGCGGGGATGCGGTCCTGCCGCAGCAGGTCGTCGAGCGTTTCGCGCTCGTAGACGACGTCCGCCTCGCCGTCGCGCACGAACACGACCGTCGAGCGCGGGAACCGGTTGTAGTTCGACGCCATGGCGTGGTTGTACGCGCCGGTCGACTGCACGGCCAGGATGTCGCCGATGTCCGTATCGCCGAGCGCGATGTCGGTGATCATCAGGTCCGTCTCGCAGTGCTTGCCGGCGACGGTGACGACCTGGTCGCGCGGCTGGCCCGCCCGGTTGGCGACCATGGCCGTGTACACGGCGTCGTAGAGCTGCGGGCGCGGGTTGTCGCTCATGCCGCCGTCCACGCTCACATACGTGCGCGAACCCGGATCCTCGGTGATGTTGACGCGCTTGGTCGGCCCGATCGTGTAGAGAGTCGTCCCCGTTTCGGCGACCAGGGCGCGGCCCGGCTCCTGCGACAGGCGCGGCGGCTCCAGGTCGTACTGCTTCAGGAACCGCTTCAGCGTGGCGCAGACCGTGTCGGCGAACTCTTCGTACGTGGGCGGCTTGTGCTCGGGCAGGTAGCGCACGCCGAGCCCGCCGCCGATGTTGAGTTCCTCCAGCGCGCGGCCCGTCGTTTCGCGGATCTGCGCCAGGAACGCCACCATGACCTCGATGGCGTCCTCGTGCGACTTGCTGTCCAGGAGCTGCGAGCCGATGTGGCAGTGGATGCCGAGCAGGTTCAGGTTGGGGAAGTCCAGCGCCTCACCGATCGCCTCCAGGGCGGAGCCGTCGGAGATGTTGATGCCGAACTTGGTGTCTTCCTGGCCGGTGCGGATGCGGCGGTGCGTGTGCGGGTCGATTCCCGGCGTCACGCGGATCAGGACCGGCTGCACGCGGCCCGTCTCGGCCGCCAGGGCGTTCAACCGGCGCAGCTCGAAGAAGTTGTCCACGACGATGCGCCCGACGCCGGCCTCCAGCGCCGCCCGCAGCTCGCCCTCCGACTTGTAGTTGCCGTGCAGGATGATGCGCTCAGGCGGGAAGCCGGCGGCCAGCGCCGTGTGCAGCTCGCCGCCCGAGGCCACGTCCAGGGACAGCCCCTCCTGGTCGATCACGCGGACCATGGCGGTGATCAGGAACGCCTTGGCGGCGTAGTAGACCGTGGTCTCGGCCGGATAGCGCTCGGCGAAGGCCTGCTTGTAGCGGCGCAGGTTGTCGCGCAGGAACGCCTCGTCCACCACGTACAGCGGCGTGCCGAAGCGGCGGGCCAGGTCCACCACGTCGCAGCCGCCGATCTCCAAATGCCCGGCGTCGTTGACGCACTGGGTTCCAAGCAGCATCCGAATCCAATCCTTTCGCACGTTCCGCGGTGCGGGGCAATAAACAAAAAAACGGCCGGGTACCCGCCCGCGGGCGTTGCCGGTCTCACACGGAATCGTATCACACACGGGGGGATGTGTCAAAAGCGCGAGGGGCCGTGAATCCCGGGCGTGAATCCCGAGGCGTGGGGAGCCGAGGCACTTCAGTGCCTCGGACTCAGCGGCCGTCCTGTTGCTGCTCGTCGCGCGTCGTGGCGATCTGGCGCAGCGTCAGGAACTCCATGAGGTTCTCCACGGTCAGCATCCCGACGAGACGCTCGCCCTCCATGACCAGGACCGGGGCGCGCTGGACGCCGTCGGCGCGCGTGAGCAGGTCCTCCAGCGGGTCGGTCTGCCGCGCGAACAGGACGTCCCGGAGCATGACCTCGGAGACGTAGGCGCTTTCGCCCTGCTGGGCCAGCCCGCGCAGCAGGGCGTTGCGGGGCAGCACGCCGACGACCTCCTCCCCGTGCGTCACCGGGAAGTCCTGCTGGTGGGTCGCCAGAAGCACCTCGGATGCGCGGCGCAGCGAATCGCCGACGTTCAGGGTCTGGAACTCGCGCACCATGGCGGCGCCTACGGCCGCCCCTTCCACCACGGCCCGGCTCTGCTCCGCCTGCGCCTCCTGGCCCGCGCCGAAGTAGACGAAGACGGCGATCAGCATCCAGAAGAAGTTGCCGTTCAGGAAGCCCAGGATGCCGAACGCGATCGCCAGCATCTGCCCGATGGCGGCGGCGATGCGGGTGGCCTGCGGACGCCCGATCTTGAGGGCCAAGGCCGCCCGCAGCACCCGCCCGCCGTCCATCGGGAAGGCGGGCGCCATGTTGAACACGACCAGGAAGACGTTGGCGACCAGCAGGCTCAGCGCCAGATCGTTCTGCGTCAGGACGGCCATCCGCTGCGCCCGCTGGGCCGGATCGGCGAGGGCCGCGGCGGACTCCAGCGCGGCGAAGCCGCCGGTCGCCGCCAGATAGGCGGCGAGCAGGAGCGCGATGACCACGTTGACCGCCGGGCCCGCCAGTGCGATCCAGAGCTCGTGGCGCGGGCGCGGCGTCCCCTCGATGGAGGCCACGCCCCCGATGGGGTAGAGCACGATGTCGCGCACCTTGTAGCCGTAGCGCTGGGCCACCAGGGAGTGCCCGAGTTCATGCAGGGCGACGCACAGGAACACGCCCAGCATGAAGAGCGCGCTTCCGATGCCGCCGCGCCCGATGCCCGCGACCGCGAGCCAGGTGACGATCAGCAGGAACGTGAAGTGGAGGCGGATCGGGATGCCCGAGACCGTGGCGATCCGCAGCGACCAGGCGTCGCGCGCCCCGGATTCGGAGGGCTGCAGCGGCTCCTTGCGGTCGTTTCCGTCGGGGGGTGGGGTGGGTATGCTCATCGGGCCTCGGTTTCCGTGGTCTCGTTCGCCGCCAGCCGCAACAGTTCGTCGCGCGTCAGGCGGTAGTATTGCCAATCTTCAAGGTGTTTGCCGCCGCGACGGCGGTAGAAATCCTGCGCCAGTGCGTTCCAGTCGAGCACGACCCACTCCATGCGCCCGCAGTCGCGCGCCAACGCCTCCTCGGCCAGGCGGCGGAACAGGGCGGAGCCCGCCCCGTGGCAGCGCGCGTCCGGCAGCACGAAGAGGTCCTCGATGTAGAGCGTGGGGCGCGCCAGGAACGACGAATAGGTCTCGAACACGATGGCATAACCGACGGGCGTGCCGCCCTGCTCGGCCAGGTACGCCTCGAACCGGGGCGGATGGCGCTCGAAACCATCGGCGACCAGTCGCCCGCGCGCCGGAGCATCGGGGCGATCCAACCTCTCGTAGTCCGCTAACGCGTCGATGAGGGCAAGCAGGTGCGGCGCGTCGTCACGCGCGGCCCGCCGCACGGTGATGGTTGTCATGGTCAGGGTTATTGTACCTGCCGGGCGCGGGCGGGAAACCGGAGGGCCCTCACCCCCTGCCCCTCTCCCAATAATGGGAGAGGGGTGCCTGGAGCGCGGCGTGCTTGCGGCTGCGCGCGGGGCCGCCCCTTTCCGGCTTTCCCTCCCGTCAAACCGCTGTCGAGTTGGTGGCAGGCACCCCTCTCCCATTATTGGGAGAGGGGCAGGGGGTGAGGGCCCCACCCAGGAGGAACCCCACCGGCCACCGACGAACGCTGCCGTGTGCGCCGCGAGCGGCGCGATGAGAGGCACCATGGATATCAAGCGGCTGGGCCGGACCGGCCTGAAGGTGAGTGAGATCTGTCTGGGCACCATGACGTTCGGCAACCAGGCCGACGAGCCGACGTCGTTCGGCATCATGGATGTCGCCGACGCGGCGGGCGTCAACTTCTTCGACACCGCGGACGTGTATCCGCTCGGGGGTGACCCGGGGACGAGCGGCCGGACCGAGGAGATCGTCGGGCGCTGGCTCCGGGAGCGCGGGGCGCGGGACCGCATCGTGCTCGCCACCAAGTGCCGGGGGCGGATGGGGCCCGGAGCTAACGACGAGGGGCTCAGCCGCCGGCACATCCTCGACGCCTGTGACCAGAGCCTGCGCCGCCTCCAGACCGACCACATCGACCTGTATCAGGTCCACTGGCCAGATTTGGACACGCCGATCGAGGAGACATTGCGCGCGCTGGACGACCTTGTCCGCGCCGGCAAGGTGCGCTATCTGGGCTGCTCGAACTACCTCGCCTACCAGCTCGCCGACGCCTTATGGACCAGCGACAAGCACGGCCTCCACCGGTTCGAGTGCGCCCAGCCGCGCTACAACCTCGTGTTCCGCATGATCGAAGACGAGGTGCTGCCGCTCTGCCGCGCCCACGGCGTGGGCGTGATCGCCTACAATCCGCTCGCGGGGGGCATGCTGACCGGGCGCTACAAACAGGGTCAGACCGCCGAGCCGCCGCCCGGTGGCACGCGATTTGCACTGAAGAACAGCGGCGAGCTGTATCGGCGCCGATACTGGAACGAAGCGGTCCTGGAATCGGTTGCGATACTGGGCGAGTTTTTCGACGGGCGCGGCAAAAGCCTCACCCACGCGGCGCTGGCCTGGGTGCTGGCCCAGCCCGGCATCACCTGCGCGATCCTGGGCGCGAGCCGGCCGGAGCAGCTGGAGGACAGCCTGAAGGGCGTGGACCTGCGTCTGGACGACGAGGAGCGGGCGGTCTGCGACGAGGTCTGGTTCGACCTGCCCCGCGAGCGCGATCGGCAGATCGCGCTGCGATGAGCCCGCCCGTCACGCGGCGCTTCGTCCGCGCCTACCCGCCCGCGGCGCCGGAAGCGACGGAAGGGGCGATCTGGCTGCCGTTCCGCGACGGCCAGCTTCTGGTCCGCGACGGTGACGGCGGGCGGGTCACGCTCGTGCGCGGGGACGCCGCCTCGCTCGGCACGGAACTGGCGCCGGACGAGCCACTGTACCTGGGGACGCTGGACGGCGCGCCCTGCTACGCGTACGAACTGGGCGCGGGCGCGAGCCTCGCCCTGGAAGGCTGGCGCGAACAGGGGTTGCGCGCGCTGTACGGGCGGGTGGACGAGGCCGAATACGGTCTGGCGGGCTATGCCTCGCAGCTTCTCTACTGGCGGCGGAGCAGCCGGTTCTGTGCGATCTGCGGGCAGCCGACCGAGCCGGAGGAGGGGACCTGGGGGCGCCGCTGCGCGAACTGCGGGCACGTGGCCTACCCCCATGTGACGCCCGCGGTGCTGGTGCTGGTGACCGATGAAGCGGATCGCATCCTGCTCGCCAGCAAGCCGGGGTGGGGGACGCGCTACAGCATCCTGGCCGGGTTCGTCGAGCCCGGCGAGTCGCTGGAAGAGTGCGCCGCGCGCGAGGTGGAAGAAGAGGTCGGGGTCGTGATCGAGGACCTCCGGTACGCGGGCAGCCAGCCGTGGCCGTTCCCGCACCAGATCATGATCGGGTTCACGGGCCGCTACGCGCGCGGCGAGCTGAAACTCCAGGAGTCGGAGATCGCGCACGCCGCGTGGTTCACGCGCGACGCCCTGCCCGAGCTTCCGCCACCGCTGAGCCTGTCGCGTCAGATGATCGACACGTGGGCGGGGGCCGGGAACAGCCGGTAGCGGCGCGGCGGGCGCCGCAGTTGTTGTATAGTAGGAAGGGCCGGGGCTTCAACCGGCCACGAAC
>CADCTO010000078.1 GCA_902805585.1 uncultured Armatimonadota bacterium
GTTGACGCGCCTCTTCGCGCCCCTTTTCGCCGCCGTGCTGGTCGCGTTTCTGGGGACCCTGCTGTGGACCGGACGCGGGGTCGGCATCGAGCGGGACGTGCTCATCGCCTTCGACCTGCTCCTGGTGGTGGTCCTTGGCCTTCTGCTCTATTCCGTCTCCGCCCGCGACCCCCAGGCGTCTCCCGGCGCCTTCGATGTGGTGCAGGTCGTTCTGGTGGTCAGCGCGCTGTTGGCCGACGCGGTAGCGCTGTGGGCCATCGCCGCGCGCATCACCGAGTTCGGGTTCACCCCGAACCGCGTGGCCGCCCTGGGCGAGAACGTGATCCTCCTGGTCAACCTCCTGTGGTCCGCCGCGCTCTACATCCGCTTTCTGAGGGGGCGCGGACCGTTCACAAGCCTCGAACGGTGGCAGACGGATTACCTGCCGGTCTATGCCGTATGGGCGGCGATCGTCGTGGTCGTCTTTCCACTGGCGTTCCGGTTCATCTGATCAGGTGCCGACCGAGCCGGCGCTTTGAGGGAAAAATGAAAAAGTATCTGGTATCGTTTGGGCTCGCCGCCTTGCTTGTCGGCACGCCCGCTGCTCACGCTCAGGGCAAGACCGGTGAGATCGACAAGATCTTCAGCGGGATCAAGCCGAACGAACCCGGGTGTGTGGTCGCCGTCTCGCAGCACGGGAAGCTGGTCGTGAACCGCGCGTACGGCTCGGCCGACCTCGAGCGCGACGTCCCGATCCGCCCGAGCACGGTCTTCGATGTCGGATCGGTCCGGAAGCAGTTCGTCGCCGCGGCGGTCCTCCTGCTCGTCGAAGAGGGGCGCATTTCTCTCTCCGACGACATCCGCAAGCACTTCCCGGAACTCCCCGATTACGGCCATAAGATCACGGTCGACCACCTGCTCACCCATACCTCCGGTATCCGCGACTGGACCGGGCTCCGGCCACTACTGGCGGGGGGAAACACCGACGTGTTGCCCCTGATCCTGCGTCAGCGCGGCCTCAACTTCGCGCCGGGCGAGGAATGGTCCTACTCGAACAGCGGCTACGTGCTGCTGACGGATCTCGTCGCGCGCACGAGCGGGATGTCGTTTCCCGATTTCACGCGCAAGCGCCTGTTCGAGCCGCTCGGGATGAAGACGACCACGTCCCCCGGAGATCTGCGGGACGTCATCAAGAACCGCGCTCTCGGTTACGAGAAGGAGGGCACCGGCTGGCAGGTGGGGATGTATGTCGGCAACGAGCGCGGCAGCGGCGGCGGCGCCATCCTCAGCACGGCGGCGGACCTCGTGATCTGGAACGACGCGCTGACGAGCGGACGTCTGGGCGCGTTCGTCACCGGAAAGCTTCAGGAACCGGCCCGGCTGAACAACGGCAGGAAGCTCAGGTACGCCCGCGGCCTGATGGTGGACACCGCCCGCGGCGCCAGGCTGGTGTCGCATTCCGGCGGCGCGGGCGGGTACAGTGCATGGCTGGGTCGCCTTCCGGAGCACGGCCTTTCGATCGCCGTCCTGAGCAACGCGGACGTTACGTCCGCGTCGGCGCTCGCGGGCCGCGTCGCCGACCAGTTCCTGCCCGCCGCGGGCGCCGAAAAGGCCGCAGCCGGGGCGCCGGCCGCGGTCGCCGCGGGCGCCGGCGTGACGGGAGCCGACCTGAACAACAAGGCGGGGCGGTTCATCAGCGAGCGCACCGGCGAGTCGCTTCTCCTGATCGTGAACCAGGGCGAGCTGCGCATCCCCGGCTTACGCGCCGCCCTCATACCGGTGACCAGGGACCGTTTCCGCAATCCGCGCGGCGATCTGTTTTTCATGTCTCAGGACGAGTTCGAACTGCACTTCCTGTCCCAGGACCGGATCGAGCTGAAGTCCATGGAAGGCAGAACGACGCGTTACCGCCGCGCGCAGCCTTATGCGCCCACCCCGGACGACCTGAAGGCCTTCGCGGGCCGATACGAAAGCGACGAGATCGGGTCCGTCTTCCAGTTGGTGCCCGGAAAGGACGGCCTGGTGATGCGCTTCGAGCTTTCGCCGGACAAGGCGCTTGGATTCACGCCGTTCGATCGCGACGCCTTTCAAGCAGGCGGGATGACGGTGCGCTTCCGTCGGGACAGGGCCGGAAAGGTGGAGGCCTTCGACTACAGCAACCCGCTCGTCCGCAACATCCGGTTCACGCGGCTCAGCGACCGCCGCCCCATTCGCCGTTAGCGCCAGAGGGTCGCAAGCCCGGGGCTTCACATGCGAATTAACACACACGGGCCGAAGGGCCGGGAGTAAATTCATGCCGACGAATGCCAGAAATCCGCGACGGAAGCGACAGGCGGGCCCCGCGATACTCGCCGCCGTGGTCCTGCTGACCGCCATGGGAAGCGTGACTTTTTATCTGCTCGGGAGGCCGCTTCCCCAGGAGGCCGCTTCCCCGCCGCTTGCATGGGGGGACCGTGCCGAAAGAAGGATGGACGCGTTCATCGATGGAGTCAGGCCGAAATGGGCGGACCGTCTCGAAGCACGGCTGGAGCCGTTCCTCGATAGGATCGGCTGGAGATAGCGCAGGCGCTGCGGGATGACGCGCACGCTGGGCGTGGCCACGCCGCAGTTCGGCCCCGGCGCGATCTACCGGTTCCACGGGTGGTCCGACGGCGGCGCCCCGACCCACGACATCACCACGTCCGCGTCCGACACGACGTACAC
>CADCTO010000079.1 GCA_902805585.1 uncultured Armatimonadota bacterium
TGAGGGTGGCCAGGTGCAGCGCCGTCCATCCGCGGTCGTAGCGCGCGTCCACGTCCGCTCCCCGCGCCAGGCGCGCCTTCGCCCGCGCGTACAGGTCCCGGTGGTATCGGGCCGACACGGCCCCGCCGCCGTCGTCCGTCCCGCACCCGGCCAGGAGGGCGGCCGCCGCCGCCGCGAACGCGGCCGCCGCCGGGAAGGGGTTCCGGAGACCCCCGCGGGGCCGCCGGCGGTTACTTTGCGACAACGGATTCAAAGCCGTAGTAGTACGCCATGGCGCGGTTGACCCAGTGGTAGCGGTTGGCGCTCGGGGCGTCGTCGGCCCAGTCGGGCTTGAACGCCGTGACGGTGGCGCTTCGCGCCCCTTGCCGGCGCGCGGCGCGCAGCGCCCGGTCCTGCGCGTCCAGCGTCGCCGCGAAGTAGCGGGAGGCGGGGACCCGATCCCGCAGGACCCGCGCCGCCGCGACCGGCCCCGCGTAGAGCAGCACGGCGGTCAGGCCGAAGGCGGCCGCCGGGCCGAAGGCCGAGGCCCATCCGGGCGCGGGATGGCGGCTTTCGCGCGCGGCGAGGCCGGACAGGTACCCGGCGCCGGCGGCGCACGCCACGAAGACGAAGGCCGGGACGAACAGGCTCCGGGCCGCCGGGGCCGCCGAAGACGTCGCGTAGCAGAGCGGCACGTGGCAGAGCAGGACGAGCACGAACCCCGCGGCCGGGAAGAGCGCGGCGCGGCGCAGCAGACACTTCGGCGGGACCGCCACCGGGCCGTGCAGGACATGGGCGAAAAGGGCCGCGAGCAGGAACGCGGTCCCCGCCGCGGCCGCGGCCTTGGAGTACGGCACGCTGACGACCCCGCCGCTGGCGGCGAACGCCCCGGTCACCGACGCCCACGACAGGCGCGCCAGTTCCGCCGGCGACGGGTGCGGCGGGTACATCGCCTGCCGGATCTGGTTGCCGGGCGCGCTCACGACCAGGAGCAGCGCCGCCGCGGCCGCGGCGGCGCCCACGCACCAGTGCGCCACGAGGGATCGGCGGCGGGGGGGCGGGGGCGTGGCCCGGGCCGCCCACATCGCGCCCGCGCCCAGCAGCGTGATCTGGAGCACCGAGACCAGCTCGCACATGCCCGCCGCGCAAAACGAGACGAAGCCGCCCAGCACCAGCGCCCACGGCTCCGGCCGGGCGCCGCCGGCCCGGACCCGCCACAGGGTGAACGCCACGTGGAAGCAGAACACGATGATCGGGGCCACGTAGACCAGCATCCCCTGCTGCCAGTGGAGCACCTGATACACGTTGGGCGTGAAGTCGAGCGCGGCGTAGACGAGCAGGGCCGCCAGGGCGAAGGCGGCGAACCGGTTGCGCCGGGGCGCGCCGCTCAGTTCGGCCACAGCCCAGGTCAGGCCGCCCAGCCAGAGCGCGAGCGCCGCCGCCGGCAGGTACACGACCGTACGCGGCCCGGCGAGCGAGAGCAGGTCCACCAGGAAGACGAAAAAGAAGCGCCCGGACCAGGTCTGGTGCCAGAACGCCTGCGCGTCGACCGGGCCCAGGCGGAGCGCGACGGCGGCCAGGGCGAAGTCGTCGGCTACGTACCGGGAGAAGGCCCCGAGGCGGGCGTGGACCAGGAGCGGCAGGAACAGGCAGGCCAGAGTGATTGCGGAAAGCCCGGCGAGCGCCGCGCTCTGCCCGTTTCCGGCACCCGCTTTGCGTGCAAACACGCCGACTAATGTAGCACAGAACGCGCCACAGGTCAAGCCGAGGTGCGCAGCCCGTTTGCGAATGGCGAAGCGGAAGGCCCGCTGAGAAGGAACCGGGAAGGGAGTTGCGGAAACGCAGGGTGGGAAAAGGCGGGAAAGGACGACAGGCGTGCGAATCGTGAGGGCGTTGGTTCTGGCGGCGCTGGCAGCCGTGGCGGGGTACCTGCTCCTCTTCGGCGGGCGCACGGGCGCCGGGCCGGGCCGGGGGCGTGTGGTCGTCCGCTACTGGGAGAAGTGGACCGGCAAAGAGGCCGAGCAGATGATGCAGATCGTGGACGACTTCAACAACACGGTCGGCAAAGAGAAGGGGATTTACGTCCAGTACCTGTCCATGAGCAACGTCAACCAGAAGACGCTCGTGGCGACGGCGGCGGGCGTCCCTCCCGACGTCGCCGGGCTCTGGGACACGCAGGTCGCCCAGTTCGCCGCCATCGACGCGGTCGAGCCCCTGGACGACCTGGCCGCGCGGCACGGGATCACCGCCGACTACTACAAGCCCGTGTACTGGGAGGGCTGCCGGTACGACGGCCGCCTCTGGGCGCTCGTCAGCACTCCCGCCGCCGTCGCCCTGCACTACAACAAGCGCCTCTTCCTGGAGCGGGCCAAAGAGCTGCGCGCCGCCGGCCTGGACCCCGACCGCCCGCCGCGCACGCTCGACGAGCTGGACCGCTACGCCACCGCTTTGGACACGTTCACCGAACTGCCTGGCGGCAAGAAGCAGATCGCCCGCTCGGGCTACCTGCCGATGGAGCCCGGGTGGTACCTCGCCTACACCGGCTACTGGTTCGGCGCGGACCTGTACGACGAGAAGACGGGCCGGCTGAAACTCGACGACCCGAAAATGGTCCGGGCGTTCGAGTGGGTCAAGAACTACTCGGTCCGGCTCGGCAAGGACTCGATGACCGAGTTCCGCAGCGGCTTCGGGCAGTTCGCCTCGTCGCAGAACCCCTTCCTGGTGGGTACCGTCGCGATGGAGCAGCAGGGGCCCTGGATGGCCAACTACATCGAGAACCTGAAGCCCTCGATGAACCGGTGGCGGTTCCCGAAGGAGAAGGAGAAGGGGCTGCCCCTCGCGTCCCGGCAGGCGAACTACGAGTGGGGCGCCGCGCCGTTCCCGGCCGCCGACCCCGCGCTGGGTGACGTGACCGTCGCCCCCTTCGACACCCTGATGATCCCGAAAGGCGCCCGGCACAAGGAGGAAGCGTTCGAGTTCATCGCCTACGTCAACCGGCAGGACGTGAGCGAGAAGCTGAACGCGCTGCACTGCAAGAACTCGCCGCTCCGGAAGGTGAGCGACGCGTTCCTCCGGAGCCACCCGAACCCGTACATCGCCGTGTTCGAGCGACTGGCGACCAGCCCCAACGCGCGCGGCGTCCCGCCCGTCCCGATCTGGCCCGAGGTGGCCGACGAACTCGGGGTGGCGGCGCAGCGCGTGTACCTGCTGGAGGCGGAGCCCGCACAGGCGCTGGCGGACGCCCAGAAGCGGCTCCAGGAGAAGTTGGACGAGTTTCGCAAGCGGCAGCGCATCCGGGCCGGGGGGGAGAGGGAATGACGCGGGCGGAGCGGTATCGGCTCGCCAACGGACTGGCCTTCCTGTCGCCCTGGCTGGTCGGGTTCGTCGTCTTCCTGCTGGTCCCCGTCGTGCTCTCGTTCTACTACAGCTTCTGCGACTATTCGCTGCTGCAGGCGCCCGCCTTTATCGGCGGCGGGAACTACCGGGAGCTTGCGGCGGACCCCGTGTTCTGGAAGTCGCTCACCAACACGCTCGTCTATGCGGCGATGGCCCTGCCGGCCGGCCTCCTGGTCTCGTTGGGGCTCGCGCTCCTGCTGAACCAGCGTGTCCCCGGCCAGTCGGTCTACCGGACCATCATCTTCCTGCCGTCGCTCGTGCCCACGGTCGCCTCAGCGATGCTGTGGCTGTGGCTGTTCAACGCCAAACTGGGCCTGATCAACACCCTGCTGGAGACGGCGCCGTTCCGGGCGGCCATCGGCGGCCTGAACGGCCTTTTGGGCCTGTTGCGCCTGCCGCCCTTGCAGACGCCCATCGGGTGGCTGACCGACCCGACGTGGGCGCTCCCGGCGCTCGCGCTGATGAGCCTGTGGGGCGTCGGGCACACCGTCGTGATCTACCTGGCCGGGCTCCAGGACGTGCCCCGCGAGCTGTACGAGTCCGCCGAGCTAGACGGGGCGGGCGCGTGGCGCCGCCTGCGGAACGTGACCATCCCGATGATCTCGCCGGTCATCTTCTTCAACCTGATCATGGCGATCATCGGCACGCTCCAGGTGTTCGCGGTGCCCTACATCATGACCGGCGGCGGGCCCGCCCGCGCCACCTACTTTTTCACGATGTACCTGTACGACAACGCGTTCACGTACCTGAAGATGGGCTACGCGAGCGCGATGGCATGGATCCAACTGCTGCTCGTCCTGGCGCTCACCGCCGTCGCGTTCTGGTCGAGCAAGCGCTGGGTCCACTATCAAAGCAAGTAAGGAACGACGGAGCGATGGCGACAGCACAGGCCGAGAAGCGGGCGGAGCGGGGCGGGGGAGCCGTTCCCCGGAGCGTCGTGCCGAGGCCGGCCCGCCGGACGCCGCGCCGCGCCCACCCGGAGCGGTGGGTCACCGTCCTCGCGCTCCTCCTGATCAGCGTCGGCTTCGTGCTGCCGTTCGTCTGGATGCTTTCGACCAGCCTCAAGACCCTGGACCGGACCATGGAGATGCCGCCGCGCTTCCTGCCCGACCCGGTCGTGCCGCAGAACTACCTGACCGTGCTCCAGAACCCCAAACTGAACTTCCCGCTGCTCACCCGCAACACCCTGATCGTCGCCGTGCTTTCGGTCGTGGGCACGACCCTTTCGAGCGCCATCGTCGCCTACGGGTTCGCCAAGATCCGCTTCCGCGGGAACGGGACGCTGTTCGGCGTCCTGCTCGCCACCATGATGATCCCCTTTCCGGTGATCATGGTGCCGCTGTTCGGCATCTTCCGCTGGCTGGGCGAGCACACGCCGGTCCCGTTCCTGGGCACGCTCACGCCGCTCTGGCTCCCGGCCTTTTTCGGGTCGGCCTTCAACATCTTCCTGCTGCGCCAGTTCTTTTTGACGATTCCCGCGGAGCTTTCGGAAGCCGCGCAGGTCGACGGCTGCTCGGATTGGGGCATCTTCCGGCGCATCGTCCTGCCGCTGGCGCGCCCGGCGCTCGCCGTGGTCGCCCTCTTCACCTTCATGGGCTCCTGGAACGACTTCATGGGGCCGTTGGTCTTCGTCCAGGACCCCAGCCAGTACACCCTCGCGCTCGGCCTCCAGACGTTCCAGTCACAGCACGGCGGCACGGAGTGGAACCTTCTGATGGCCGCTTCACTTTTGGTCATCCTGCCGGTGATCGTGCTCTTCTTCATGGCCCAGAAGACGTTCATCCAGGGCATCGCCACCACCGGGCTGAAGTAAGGGGTAAAGGGCAGGGCGGTCTACGCCGCCGGGCGGGTCTCCACCTCGTCCACGCCTACTTCGCGCCCCAGCCGGGCCGACTCGTAGGCGGCGAGGACGATCTTCAGGTTCTCCCGCCCGGCCTCACCCGGGGACGGGTTCGGGGCACCGTCGAGGACCGTGTCCAGGTACCGGCCGATCATCACCGCGAACGAGTCACCGCCCTGCTCCAGCAGGACCTCGCGCCGGTCCGGAAGGTCGGGCCGGTGGAGGACCAGGGCGCCCTGCGGCCCTCCCACCGTCAGCACCCCCTCCGTCCCGAACGCGACGAAGCTCGGACCCGGAACCCACACGCCCGCCGCCTGGGACGAGAAGAGCGTCCCCAGGTGCCCGCCCTCGAACCGGAAGTTGACGACCGCGGTGTCCTCGCCGCCGAGTTCCGGCCGGAAGCGCGTCGCGAAACAGGCCACGGACTCGATCGGCCCTCCGACGTTGCGCAGCATGTCGATGTAGTGGATGCCGCCGTCGAGCAGTTGCCCGCCGCCGCTGATGCGGGGATCGTACCGCCACGCCGTGGACAGGTACTCGCCCCCCTGCCAGTGGGCGTAGGTCGCCTGCAGCCCGATCAGTCGCCCGATCCTGCCACCCTCGAAGGCGCGCTTCGCCTCGACGACCGCAGGCATGGTGTGATTGGTCTCGCCGTAAAAGAGGACCACTCCGGCGTCGCGGGCGGCCGCGATCATGGCGTCGCATTCGGCGAGCGTCTTTGCCAGTGGTTTCTGGCAGAGGACGTGCTTGCCGGCCCGCGCCGCGCCGACCACCGCCTCCGCGTGGAGGTGGTGGGGCGTGCAGAGCTCGACGGCGTCCACCTCCGGGTCGCGCAGCACCGCGCCGTAGTCGGTGACGGCGCGGGCGCCGCCGCCCACCAGCTCGGCGCGCTGCGCGGCCTTTTCCGGATCGATGTCACAGCAGACGGTGATCCGTGCCCGGTCCGCGTGCCGCCGGTAAGCGCGGATGTGCGCCTCGCTGATGATGCCGCAGCCCACCAGGGCGACGTTAAGTAAGGCCATGAGTTTGGGATGGAGGCCTCAGGCGGCGGGCGCGGGGCCGCAAGGGCCCCGCGCCCGCCGCCCGACTACTTACCGGCGACCGTCGCGCCGATCTTGAAGAGTTTGGTCCCGCAGGTCGTGCAGGTGCCGGTGACCGCCGGTTTGCCGTTCTTCATCGTCGTGTCGACCGGGTCTTTCACTTCCCGCTTCGCCTTGCACTTCACGCAGTACGCTTCCATGTCTGTTCGTCTCCTCCTGAACGTTCTTGCGGAATTTAACCGTGTTCGTTATATCCCAAACAGCGGCAAACAAAGCATTTCCACGGGGAGAAACTCCCGGAAGGTCGCGGCGAACGGAAACCCGGAGGAGCTGGAAACTGACCGTGCCGCCCGCGCGCCCGGTGATTTCACCAGGCCGTGGGGGCAAAACCGGCGAAACCGAGGTATAATCGGGAAGAACGGACGGACCGGGAGGCGGTCGCCCCCGACGAAAGGCGGGCCGCCGGTCCTTTACTACCGATGCGTGCAGTGAAGTCGCCGTAGAGGCAAGTCGATCAGGACAGGACGCGCCCGTGGGCAATGATGACCCGACGCGGCGGCGTCCTTTTTTATCATGTCGGCACCCGTAACCCATCAGCATACGTCGGAGCGGCCCCGGAGCGCGGTGGTGCCCGCGGCCGGTCTGGGTACCCGACTGCGCCCCCTGACCTCTGGCGTCCTGCCCAAGGAGATGCTCCCCGTCGGCCGGCGTCTCGCCCTCGAACGCATCGTGGACGAGCTGGCCGCCTCCGGCATCCGGCGCATCGTGTTCGTGATCTCCCCGGCCAAAGAGGACACCATACGGCGCCACTTCGGTGAGCGCGGCGCGGACGGGGTGACGTTCGCCTACGCGCTCCAGTCCGAGATGCGCGGCCTCGGCGACGCCGTCCTCCGTGCCGAGGAGTTGGCCGGCGCCGGCCCGTTCGTCGTCGCGCTCGGCGACGCCGTTTTCGAGGAGCCCGCGCCCGGCGGGCTGACCCTGCGCCTCGTGGACGCCTTCTCCGCACAGAACGCCTCGGTCGGCCTGGCCGTCCAGCGCGTGCCGCGGGAGCGCATCGGGCGCTACGGCGTGGTTCGGCCCGCGCCCGGGGGTGGGGCGGGTGGTCCGTTTCTTGCGATCACCGATATCGTCGAAAAGCCCGCCCCCGAGGACGCGCCCTCCGATCTGGCCGCCGCCGCGCGCTACGTCGTGGCGCCGGGGATCTGGGACTGCCTGCGCCGCACGCGCCCCGGCAAGGACGGCGAGATCCAGCTGACGGACGCGCTGCGGACGATGCTTTCCGAAGGCGGGCGGGGGGTCGCCGTGCCCCTCGGACCCGGGGAGGTCCGCCACGACATCGGCGGCCTGGACTCGTACTTTCGCGCCTTCGCCGCCTTCGCGCTGCGGGACGAGGAACACGGCGCCGGCCTGGGGCAGTGGCTCCGCGCACGCCTTAACCATTCGGATTCGGACGAGGAGAAAAGCTCGGCATGAAGGGAATCATCATCGCGGGCGGGGCGGGGACACGCCTCCGTCCGCTCACCTATACCCGTCCCAAGCCCCTGATCCCGGTGGTCAACCGCCCGTTCCTCGAATACCAGGTCGCCCTCCTCAAGCGCCACGGCATCGACGAGATCATCTTCTGCACCAACTACATGGCCGACAAGATCCAGGGGCACTTCGGCGACGGGTCCCGGTTCGGCGTCTCGATGCGCTACGCCATCGAGGAGCAGCCGCTGGGCACGGCGGGGGCCATCCGCAACGCCCAGAGCATCGCCGGGCGCGACACCGTGGTCGTCCTGAACGGCGACGTGCTGACCGATTTCGACATCGCGTCGATCGTCCGATTTCACAAGGACAAAAGCGCGCTCGTCACGCTCACGCTCAAGGAGGTGCCGTCCCCGTCGCCGTACGGCGTCATCGTGACGGACGACGAGGGGCGCGTGCGGGAGTTCCGGGAGCCTTCGGAAGCGACCAAGAAGATGCTGGCCGCCAACCCGAACGTCGAGCGCACGGGCGTGGACTACATCAACGCGGGCATCTACGTGATGGAGCCCGAGGCCCTGGACGCGATCCCGACGGGGCGCCCGGTCTCGGTCGAGCGGGAAACGTACCCGCAGTTCCTGGCCGAAGGCCGCCCGATCTACGCCCTCGTGCGCGACGGGTACTGGCTGGACATCGGCCGCCCCGAGCAGTACCGCGACGCGACGCGCGCCGTGCTACGCCGCGACGTGCGCGTGGACCTGCCCGGCGAGTGGCACCCGGCGGGGTACTGGGCGCAGGACGGGGCCGAGATCGATCCGACCGCCCACATCGCCCCCACGGTCCACATCGGCGCGAACGCCCGGGTCCAGCCCGGCGCCTCGATCTCGGGCATCACGGTCATCGGCCCGAACTGCCGCATCGGCGCGAACGCGACCCTCACCGACTGCATCCTGGAAGAGGGCGTCTTCGTCGGCGAAGGGGCGACGCTGACCGGCGTGATCCTGGACAACGGCGTGCGCGTCGAACCCGAGGCCGTCGTCACCGTGCCCGCCGTCTTCGCCGCGGGTAGCCTGCTCGCCAAGGGCACCCGCGTCGCCGGAGAGTGAGAGGGAACCACAGAGGCACGGAGACACAGAGGGGGGCACAGAGATGAGAGGTGGAGGGTGGGGATCTCTCCCTTTGCCTTCCTCTTCTTCTCTGTGCCCCCTCTGTGTCTCCGTGCCTCTGTGGTTCGATCCCTTGATCTTGAAGGAACCTGTTCCGTTCTTCGTGAACGACTGTCTCAAGATATATGCCAGGCCGGGGCACGGTGAGGCCTTCGTCTGCGGTGGGGAGGGAGCAGCAGCGTTGGACGTTCCGATGGCGGACCTGCGCGCGCAGTACGCCGGCCTGAAGGCCGAGATCGACGGCGCCGTTTCGCGCGTTCTCGAAAGCGGCGGGTTCATCCTGGGGGACGTGGTCGCGGACCTGGAGGCAGAAGTCGCCGGGCTGTGCGGGGCCGAGCACGGGATCGCCGTCAACTCGGGCACGGACGCGCTGCTGCTTTCGCTGATGGCGCTGGGGGTCGGCCCCGGGGACGAAGTGATCACGCCGCCGTTCACCTTCGTCGCCACGGCCGAGACCATCGCCCTTCTGGGCGCGACGCCCGTCTTCGCCGACATCGAGCCGACCACGTTCAATCTCGATCCGGACCGCGTGACAGAGAAGATCACGTCGCGCACGCGCGCCCTCCTGCCGGTCCACCTGTTCGGCCAGCTCGCGGACATGGAAACGCTCACCCGGCTCGGCGCCGCCCACGACCTGCCGCTCATCGGCGACGCCGCCCAGGCCATCGGGTCCGCCCAGCGGGGGCGTCCCGTCGGGCGCTGGTCCGCGCTGACCACGCTCTCGTTCTATCCGACCAAGAACCTGGGCGCGGCCGGCGACGGCGGCATGGTGCTCACGAGCGACGCCGGTCTGGCCGAGAAGCTGCGCTATCTCCGCTTCCACGGCTCCAAGGGCACCTACCGCTACAAGTACGTCGGCCTCTGTTCGCGCCTCGACGCCCTTCAGGCCGCCGTCCTGTCGGTCAAGCTCCCGCACCTGGCCGCCTGGAACGAGGCCCGCCGCGCCAACGCGGGCTTCTATGACGCCGCCTTCGCCGACCTGCCGGGCCTGCGCGCCCCCCGCTGCCTGCCGGAAAACCTGCACACGTACCACCAGTACACGCTGCGGGTGCCGGACGGGGGGCGCGACGCCCTGCGCGGCTTCCTGCGGGAACGTGGCGTCGGATCGGGCGTCTTCTACCCCGAGCCGCTCCACCTTCAGGAGGCGTACGCGCACCTGGGGGGCCGCGAGGGCGATTTCCCGGAATCGGAGCGGGCCTGCCGCGAGGTGCTTTCACTCCCCATTATGCCCGAACTGAGCGAGCCGCAGCGCGAGCACGTGGCGGCTTCCGTGCGGGCGTTCTTCGGCGCATAAGTAGGTCAGGAAGACCGGCCAGAGGGGGCGGAGCGCGGCCCAGTCCGCGGCATGGGCCGCGCGGAGTTCGAGGGCCGTGATGGCGATAATGGTGGCGAGGCGCCATCGCTGAACGCCTCCAGTCGGGTCGAGTTCATTCCATACCCCTTCAACCGTAGCGCAGGATTCCGGTCACCGCCGCGAAAAGGACGTGTATCCCGCGCGCACTCGGAGCAGAGCCATCTGGTCCTGGAGGTACGCCCGTGTCCGCTCCCTCCCTTGCCCGATGACGCGGTTATCCAGGTCGATCTTCATGCCCCAAATGTCCCAGGCGATCGTTAGGTAGGGAGCGGCCAGGATATCGACTTCGTTCAGTCGCCTGGCGCTGGAATATCCTCGTAGAAAAGCGTCCCATTTCTCGCGGTGTTCCCGATGGTTCGCGGCCCAGCCCTGTAGATCAGCGGCTCTCCAGCCAGGACCGCCCGAATCGAAGTCGTAGAGAACCACCTCGCCATCCGCCGTGACGTGTAGGTTGTCCAGGGTCGCGTCGCCGTGTACCGGCCCCCAGTCCAACCCCTCGGACGCAAACGCCGTGATCCTGTCTTTGAGTTGACCTGCGAGCGCCGTCAGATACGCCCGGTCGTCCGGGTTTTCGAGAAGGGGAGCTACTTGGATCAGCGGCTCGTCGATCAGGTAGTTCAAGTCCAGGGGCCGGCGTTGGTGCTGTGTTACAAAATCCGCGGATAGCTCGTGCATGTGCGCCACGGCTCGGCCGAATGCGCCGTAAAGCTCTGTGGTAAAGGGAGGCTGAGGCTTTTCGCCCGGCGCGAACGCAAAAAGCACGGCGTGCCGGTATCCGTCGCGCGTGTCGAACGTTCTCACGAAGTCGTTGTTGCCGACGACAGGAACGGCTACCGATAAACCTTTGGCCGATAAATGCCGGAGCAGGGCGACTTCATATCTGACCCCGG
>CADCTO010000080.1 GCA_902805585.1 uncultured Armatimonadota bacterium
CCGCGTCGCGCACCGGATGCTTTTTCGCCTCGGCGGCCTCGGTGTCGGGGTCTTTGAGCATTTGCAGGAGCTCATTGAAGGCGGGGAGCTCGTCGCCCTTTGCCGCGATGCGTTCCAAAGCCGCCACCGCGTTCAGCCGGGTTTTTGCCGGCGCGCCACCCTGAAGCGCGTCGAACAGGGCGTCCCGCCGGATCAGGTCACGGACCCCCTGCTCCTGACGCGCGGGATCGCTGCCGGAGATCTTTGCCAGCTGGCCCCGGATATGGATGGACCGGACAATGAAGTTGCCGACGCCGACCAGCAGCAGCGCCCCCAAAACAAGAAGAACGATACGTCGTGTAGCCACAAATATCTCCTTTGAACCACAGCCGCCAGGACCGCGTCACCGTGGCCGATTCCACGAGCAAAACCGTGAGCAAAAGGGCGGCGGCCCCGGCCGTCGCGATCAGCGTGTCCAGCGACAACTCACCCGCGAGCAGGCTTGACGTGAGCGCGCCCGCGGCGACCAATCCCCCGGCCAACGGGAGCAGGCAGACCACCCGCGCCGTGATCGGCACCCCCGCCCCGATCCCGACGAGCAGCAGCATCGCAGCGAAAAAACCCGCCGCCACCCACGCTGCCAGCAGGCCGGCTTCCGCGCCCTGCGGCCGGAACATCCGGCCCCACAGAGCGGCCGCGGGCGGGGCAAGGCAGCAGACCAGCAGCGGCCAGAACCACCAGGACGACACGCGGCGTGGTTTCTCGGACACTGCCGCCGGCGCAGCAGCAGCGGCGGCGAAGGACCCGTCCACGACACGAGCGGCGGCCACCGGGGCGATGATCGTCCCCGTATCCTGCGCGGCCGCCGGCTCCGGCGGATACGGCCCCCGGGCGCGGAAGCGCTCTTCCGGCCCCCCGCGGCCCGCGGCCGTGGTCTGGCCGCGCGGCCACGCGGCGGCCAGCGCCTCGCTGATCTGCGCCTCGCGCGCCCGCTCCTGGGGGGACGGGTTCTCCGGCGCGGAGCGCTCCACGAACTCGCGCAGCAGCGCGTCCGCGTCGTCGCCCCGGCGCGCCGTCAGTTCCGCGGCCAGACCGGCGATATGCACCTCGCCCGCGCGGCGCAGCCAGCGCTCGATGCGTCCGTCCAGAAGCGCCCGCCGCGCCTCGTCCCAATGTCGCACCGCTGCCAGGCGCAGCTCGTCCAGTGTATGGGCCGCCACGGCCCCGCCGGCGAAGACAAACGGAGCGGCAACGGAGGCCGCTCCGGCAGCGGCGAGCGCCTCGGCGGCGGCGGCATCCGCGCGCGGCGAAGCGGGTGCGGCGTGCCCCGGCGGCACCGGAGCGGTCGCCGTGCCGGCGAGAAAGGTCCGCAGGGCGTCCGCGAACGTCCCCGCCGAGGCAAAGCGATCCGCCTTGCTTTTGGCCAGCGCCCGCGCGAGGATGCCGTCGAGCGCACCGGGAACCTCCGGGCGCAGCACGGACACGGGCGTCGGTTCCTCCGCTTCGATAACGCGCTTCCAGGCGAACGGGTCCTTGGGACGGCTCACCGCAAACGGCCGGCGTCCCGTGAGCATCTCGTAGAGCGCGATGCCCACCGCCCAAAGGTCCGACCGGTAGTCCGACGACTCCTCCTCGGCGAAGTCCTCCGGGGCCATATACGGATACGTTCCGCCGCCGCCCGCCACCGAGGCCGACCCGAGCGCCTCCGCCAGGCCGAAATCGGTAAGCTTCACGACGCCGTCCTTTCCCACCAGGATATTCGCCGGCTTGACGTCGCGGTGGAGGATGCGGCGCTCATGCGCGTACTGAAGGGCGTCCAGCACGGCCAGGGTGATGCGCACGGCCTCGCGCCAGGGCAGCGGCGCGCCGTTCTGCTCCCGGAGCAGGTCGGCAAGGTTCTGCCCGCGCACCAACTCCATGTCGATCAGGACCGCCCCGTTCTCCTGGTCCACCGAATGCACCGCGACGATATTGGGGTGGCGCAGACGGTCCAGAACCCGCGCTTCCTCCAGCACGCGCTCCATCTCGGGCGCGGCGGCGCGTATCTCTTTGAGCGCGACCTGCCGCCGCAGCAGGGTGTCCCAGGCCAGATACACCACACCGGAGGTGCCGTGTCCGAGCACGTCCAGGCGCTCGTACTTGCCGATGGTGCCGATACCCATACGCTACGGCCCCGGCTCCCCGCCCGCCTGCGCGCTTCCTTCGCCGGCGGGCCGCGCGCGCAGGATCTTGATGTCGTTGGCGTCCACCACGTACAGGTTCCCGTCCTCGTCCACGGCGACGGCCTCGGGCCGCAGCAGCCCCGTGATCGTCGCCAGCAGCCGCCCTTCGGGATCTTTCTTCTCAATGACCTTGCGGCGTGTGTGCGAGAGATACACGTTCCCCTGCACGTCGGTGGTCATGAAGATGTGGTTCCTGGGGGCGGGGTTCGGCGTCACCGGCGACTCCCCGAGTTGGGCCACGGACCGTGTATGGAGCACCTGTCCGGCGCGCGACAGCCCGATGACCCTGCCCTGCCCGAAAGCGACGAAGTACAGGTAGCCGCGCGGCGAATAGGCGAGCAGGTCGCCCCGCGCGAGCGTGGATGCAAAACGCTCCGGCGGGCTGTAGCGAAGCCGCGAAAGGTCGGGCACGGGGGCCGCGCGCGGCCCCAGCACGGGCGCGCCGAGCGCCGCCAAAGCGCGCCGGCGCAGGTCGGGCCAGAAACCGAGCGCGGCGCCCAGCACGAGCGCCAGCGCACCCACGATGGCGAGAAGACCGAGCAGGGGCGATGTGCGCTTCGGCCTGGCAAGCGGGCGGACCGTGTCGGAGCGCGCAGCGGCGGCATCGAGATCCGCCGCGCGCGGGGCGGGGGCGTCGGCCGGGCCTTCGTCGGCCGTTCGGATAGGCCGCAGCCGGTTCGCCCGCGCCCCGCCCACAACCCCATTGATCGGCAGGTCCGGAACACCTTGGGCGGCCGCGTCGGCTCGCAGCAGCAGCACCGTGATATTGTCGTGGCCGCCTTTGCGGTTCGCGGCGTCCACCAGCGCGCCCGCCGCCCGGTCCAGATCCGCCGGGCCGCCCTCGACGCCGGAAAGGGCCGCCTCGATATCGCTGTCTGAGAGCATCGTGGTCAGGCCGTCCGTGCACACGAGCACCAGGTCCCCGGCCTCCATTACCTCGGTCCTCAACTCCGGCTCCACCTGGCCCTCGATGCCGATCGCCCGCGTGATCATATTGCGGAAGCGGCTCCGGCGCGCCTCTTCCTCGGTCAGATCGCCGGCCAGCACGCGCTCCTCAACGAACGAATGGTCGCGCGTCAGCCGCGACAGGCGGCCGGTCCGGAGCAGGTACGCCCGCGAATCCCCCACGTGCGCCAGGTGCAGCACCCCCCGGCGCACGACGCCGGCGACGCACGTGGTGCCCATCACGCCCGGCGGCTCGGCCTCGGGGAGCACCAGGGTCGGCGAATCGTCGGCCGGCGCCGCGGCCCGCCGATTGCTGGACAGGGCGTAGACGCGCTCGTTGGCCGAACGGAGCGCGTCCACGAGCGCCCCGGCCCCGTCCGGCTCGGGGCCGACCAGGTGGCGACGCAGCGCGTCCCCGGCGACCCGCACGGCCTCGCGGCTCGCCACGTCGCCGGACTGCATGCCGCCCATGCCGTCGGCGACCACGAACGCGGCGTCCGCGTTCAGGCCGTCCTGGGCCACGTCCAGGACCGCGACCGCATCCTCGTTGACGGAGCGGGTGCGCCCGGTGTCGGTGCGCGCCCCGACGCTGATTTTCAGTGCACTCGTCATATCGCTCAGGCGTCCGCGTCCCGGCGCAGCAGCCAGACCAGGAAAAGCAGGAAGACCACGAACAGGGCCAGGAACGCCAGCCGGCCCACGGTGCCCAGGAGCACGTTCACCGGGCGCCGCCTCCGGCGGCGCCGCGGGCGAGTCGCAGGGGCACGCTCCCGAAGCTCACCGTGTCGCCGTCGTACAGCGCCACGGGGAACCGCGGGGGGATGCGCTCGCCGTTCACGAACGTGCCGCCCTCGGTCCCCAGGTCCTCGACAAAGACCTGGTCGCCCCGCGCGCTGACCTGCGCGTGCCGGGCCGCCACGCCGTCGCCGATCAGCGCGATGTCGCTGGTGAGCGCGCGGCCCACGGTCATCTGCGAGGCGAGCGGGTACGTCTCGCCGCTCCCGGCGACGAGGCGAGCGGCGGCGCTTTCGACCGCGGGGGCCGGGCCCGGCGCGGGCGGGGACGGTCTGGGATTGGAGGTGCGGAACAGCAGACGGGTCTCGCCCAGGCGCACCTCGTCGCCGGGCTGGAGCACGCGGCTGTCCTCCACCGGGGCGTCGTTGACGAACGTGCCGTTGGTCGAGCCCAGGTCGTACAGCACGAACTGCCCGTCCTGGTAGGCGATCCGCGCGTGCTGCTTGCTGACCATCCCGTCCCCGGCGAGCAGGACGTCGTTGCCCGCCTGACGCGACCGCCCGATCTGGAGCGGGCGCGTGGTCAGCGGGTAGACCTCCTGGTGCCCGTCCTTCTGCCGCACGGTGAGCGAGGCCAGCGCGAGCGCCTGGACGGTGCCCGGCTCGTCGTCGTAGTCGTCCAGCGGGCGCGCGGGCGGCGCGGGGGCCGCGTGGCGCGCGCCGACGTCTTCGGGCGCGACGACCTCGACGCCGGGCGTCTCCTGGGGGACCGCGGCGTCGAACCGGCAGCGCACCACGACCCGGCTCTCGCCGTCCGCCGCGTGCGCGGGCGCCGCCGTCTCGTTGATCTCGAAGCGCAGCCCGCCGCGGGTCCGGTAGTTGTGCTGGTCCATGTACCGGCGTACGGCGCTCGCCATCTCGTCCGCGTCCAGGAAAGCGTGCACGTACTGGCGCTCGTCGTCGTCGGCGACCGCGATGTGGAGCACGTAGTGGTTCGGGACGTAGATCTGGCCGTCGAGCCCTTCGCGGCGCTGGTCTTCGAGCGCCTGGACGATGCGGCGCAGGATGTCGCGGGGCCGCAGGTCGCCGTCCGACGAACCGCCGAACAGCCCCTCGTACCACGCCCCGAACTTGCGGTTTAACTTCTCGAAAACATCCATAACGGTGCCGGTTGACCTCGCGGCGCGGAGTGTGTATAATGACACGAGGGTTCGCCCCTATTATACGGGAACGCCCCCCACCCGTCAACAGCGCCGTTGCCGAACGACACGACGACTGTCCCCTATTTGAGACGCCGTCCGCAGGAGTTTGGATGCCGACGCTCGCCGTTGACTTCGATGGGACCATCGCGCACTACAAAGGCTACGCCGGCCGCGGCGTCTTCCTTTCCCCGCTCCCCGGCGCCGCCGAGGCCATGCACCGGCTCAAGCGCGACGGCTGGAACCTCGTCGTCTTCACCTGCCGCACCGAGGAGGAGGAGCTGCGCGCCTACCTGGAAGCGCACGACATCCCCTTCGACGCCATCAACGTCGGCCTGGACCCGTCGATGGAATGCTCCGGCAAGGTCTTCGCAGACATCTATCTGGACGACCGCGCCGTGACGTTCCGTGACTGGAGTTCGGCGCCCGGCGCGGTGGAGGAGCGCTACCGCGAGCTCGCCGCCTCCCACGCCCTCGATTTTCACGTCCCCGCCGACGCAGGAGATACCGCCGCATGAAGCGTTCCGCGCTCCTCGCCCTTTTCGCCGCCCTTTCGCTCCTTGCCGCCGGCTGCCCCGGCGGCGGCAAGGGCGCCGCCGGCAACGACGGCCCGCCGGCCGCCGACCCGGCGCCCAAGGAGCTGGTGCTGGGCTTCGTGCCCTCACAGGAAGCGGACAAGATCGCCGACACCGCCAAGCCGATGGCCGACTTCCTCGCCAGGGAACTGGGCATCCCGGTCCGCTCCTTCATCTCGACCAACTACGTCGGGCTGGTGGAGGCCATGGGTTCGGACAAGGTAGACATCGGGTCGCTGCCCCCGCTGGCCTACGTTCTGGCGAACGACCAGGGAGCGGCCGACGTGCTGCTGAAGACCTCGCGCAAGGGTTCGCACACCTACCACGCCATGTTCATCGCCCGGGCGGGCTCCGGCATCGCGAGCATCGAACAGGCCCGGGGCAAGCGCGTGGCCTGGACCGATTCGGCTTCGACGTCGGGCTACCTGTTCCCGGCCGCGTATCTGAAAGCCAGAGGGCACGACCCCGAAAACTTCTTCTCGCAGGTCACCTTCACGCAGGCCCACGACAACTCGGTGCGCTTTGTGTACAACGGGGACGTCGATGTGGCGGCGGTGTACGACGACGCGCGCAACCGTCTGGAAAGAACCCTGCCCGACGTCAAAAAGAAGGTGGTCAAGATCGGCCAGACCGACGAGATCCCCAACGACACCATCTCGGTGCGCCCCGGCCTCCATCCCGACATCAAGCAGAAGATCAAGGCCGCCTTCCTGAAGTACGCGGCCAGCCCCGAGGGCAAGAAGACCTTGATGGAGATCTACGAGATCGACGGCTTCGCGGAGGCCAAGAACTCCGACTACGACTCGGTCCGGCAGGTCGCCCAGACGATGAACGTCGGCCTGGGTTCCGTCGAGTAGCCCGTGGCCGCCGCCCCCGCGTCGCCCCCTGTTGTCGCCTTCGAGAACGTCACCAAGCAGTTCCCGAACGGCCACGTCGCGCTCCGGAACGTCTCGCTGACCTTCCCCCGGGGCGAGTTCGTGGTCGTGGTCGGGCTTTCGGGGGCGGGCAAGTCCACCCTGATCCGGTGCGTCAACCGCCTGGTGACGCCCACCGCCGGGCGCGTCCTCGTTGACGGCGTGGACGTCACCTCGCTCGGCGATGCGGCCCTGCGCCGCGCGCGGGCCGGCATCGGGATGATCTTCCAGAACTACAACCTGGTGCGCCGCTCGTCGGTGCTGCGCAACGTGCTGGCCGGCCGGCTGGCGTATCTGCCGACGTGGCGGACGCTGCTCGGGCTGTTCCCCCGCGCCGACGTGGAACTGGCCCTCCGGAGCCTGGAGCGCGTCGGGATCGTCGAAAAGGCGTATCAGCGCGCCGACACCCTTTCCGGCGGGCAGCAGCAGCGCGTCGCCATCGCCCGCGCGCTCACGCAACGGCCCGCGATCCTGCTCGCCGACGAGCCCGTCGCCTCGCTGGACCCGCCCACCGCCCACCAGGTCATGCGCGACCTGAAGCGTTTGTCGCGCGAGGAGAACCTGACGACGCTGGTCAACCTCCACTTCATCGACATGGCCCAGGAGTATGCCGACCGCATCGTCGGCCTGCGCGCGGGCGAGGTCGTTTTCGACGGCCCGGCGGAAGGCGTCACCGAGCAGACCTTCGAGGCCATCTACGGCCGCCGCATCCGGCCGGACGACCTGCGCGGTGCTGCGGCCGACGAGGCGGCGGCGGCGGCGGACGGGGCGGCGCTTGCCCGCTAAACCGCCCTTCCCGTGGCGGGGCTGGCTCGCCGCGTTCGCCGTCGCCGCGATCCTCGCCTGGAGCTGGCGGGGGACCGGGTTCAGCCTGGCCGTGCTGGCCCAGGGCCTGCCGGAGATGGGCGAGTACCTCGCCCGCCTGACGCCCTCGGCGGAGCGCCCGTGGCACGCCCGCTACCTTCCCGAAATCCAGGCGCGGCTCCTCGAAACGGTGCGCATCGCCTTCGCGGCCAGCGTCATCGGGTCCGCCCTGTCGCTGCCGTTCGTGCTGGTGGGCACGCGGACGCTCGCCCCGGCGCGCTGGGCGTACAACCTGGGCCGCGGCTTCCTGAACCTGTTGCGGACGATCCCGGACCTGGTGCTGGCGACCGTCCTGGTGGCGGCGCTGGGCCTCGGCCCGCTGCCCGGCCTCGTGGCGCTGGTGTTCTTCACCTTCGGCATCGTCGCGAAGCTGCTGTCCGACACCATCGAGACCGTAGACCCGGGGCCGATGGAGGCCATCGCGGCGGCGGGCGGGACGCGGCTCCAGCGCGCCCTGTTCGCCGTGTTCCCGCAGGTGGCCCCGGATTACGCGGCCTACACGTTATACGCCTTCGAGATCAACGTGCGCGTCGCCGCCGTGCTGGGCCTGGTCGGAGCGGGCGGCATCGGCCAGACGCTGATGACCGACATCCAGCTCTTCCGCTACGGCCGGATCGGCCTGGTGGTCTTCTCCATCTTCGTGGTGGTGCTGGTGATCGATGCGTTCTCGACCTGGCTGCGGAGCAGGCTGGTATGACGCCGGCGACGCGCACGCCAGCGGCCGGGGGCGGCGCCGGCCCCGCGCCGGGAAGGGCGGGGGCAGGGACCCGCGCCCTCAGGATCGTCTGGGCGCTGTCCGCCGTGGCGGCGCTCTGGTGGTCCCTCGGCGGGCTTGAGGTGACGCCGGAACGGCTGTCGCGGGGTTTGCCCCAGGCCGGCACGATCATCCGGCAGATGTTCACGCCGCCGAACTGGGCGTACCTGCCGGACGTGGCCGAAGGGCTGAGCCAGAGCGTGCAGATCGCCGCGCTGGGCACCTTCATCGCGGCGGTCCTCGCGCTCCCGTTCGGCGCGCTGGCGGCGCGCAACCTGTCACGGCTGGCCGCGCTCCCCCTCGTCGGCAAGCTGGCGCTCAACGTGATCCGCACGTTCCCGGAACTCGTGCTCGCCCTGCTGTTCATCCGGGCCGTCGGCCCCGGCCCGTTCGCCGGGGTGCTGGCGGTGGGCATCCACTCCATCGGGATGGTGGGGAAACTGTACGCCGAGCGCATCGAGACGGTCGATCGCGCGAGCCTGGAGGCCCTTTCGGCATCGGGCGCATCGCCGCTGGAGGTCTTCCGCTACGGCGTGGTGCCGGAAGTGCTCCCGGACTTCCTGTCGTTCGCGCTGTACCGCTTCGACCTGAACGTCCGCGCGGCCACCGTTCTGGGCCTGGTCGGCGCGGGCGGCATCGGCGAGAAGATTCAGATCATGCGCACCGCACAGCAGTGGCCGAGCGTCGGCACCATCCTGATCGGCGTCATCGTCCTGGTCGGCCTGGTCGACTACGTCTCGGCGCGCCTGCGCGCCCGGCTCACGTAAGCGCGTAGAGATGGAAGCGCGTCCCCCCGCATCGTTCCCTTAGCCGCGTTCCTGGGACTGTTCGACCGCCTGATGGAAGGCGCGCGACACGGCCGTCTCCTGCTCCCGCTCCTCGAACTTTTCCAGGGCCTTTTCCGCCAGGGCGATGGGCTCGCTCGGGCCGTAGCGCTCCTTGATGTAGGCGACGGCGTCGGTCGCCACCCGCCGCAGGGTCTCGCCCCACTGGTCCCGCGGCGTCTTGCGCGCCAGAACGACCAGCCCGACCGTGACCGCGCCGAGCAGAACGCCCGCCATCATGCGACGTTTCCGCGTCTCGTCCATACCGGTTTTTCTCCTTCGCTTCCCATGGTACCCCGCGCCGCGCAGCGGCAACCCTCAAAAGCGCTCCGCGACCCGCCAATAATGAGGGGGTCGGCGCGGACAGCAAGGAGAACGCAATGAGCACGGATCGGGAACGGGTCGAGCGCATCCTGGCGCAGGTGGAGGACATACCCACGCTTCCGACGACGGTCACGGAGGTGCTGCGCGTCGTGGACGACCCGGACTGCTCGGCCTCGCGGCTGGCCGCGCTCGTCACGGCCGACCCCCCGCTCGCGGCACGGATACTGCGCCTGGCGAACTCCGCCTACTACGGCTTCCCCCGCTCCATCGCGGGCGTGGGCCAGGCGATCACCCTGCTCGGTTTCTCGACGCTGCGCAACGTGGCCCTTTCCACGGCGGTGTTCGATTTGTTCCGGACGCGCAAGGGGCGCAGCCTGGACCTCCCGGCGCTGTGGCGGCACTCGCTGGGCGCGGCGACGGCGGCCAAACTGGTCGCGCGGCGCGTGCGCTTCACGCCGCTCGAAAAGGCGTTCACGGCCGGGCTCCTGCACGACATCGGCAAGGTCATCATCGCCCGGTACCTGCACGGTTCGATGGAGTGCATCCTCCAGCTCGTCGAGGAGGAAGGCATGCCCATCGGCGAGGCGGAGCAGCGCGTCCTGGACGTATCGCACCCGGCGTTCGGCGCCTGGCTCGCCGCGCGCTGGGCGTTCCCCACTTCGCTCGTGGATGCCGTGGCGTTCCACCACTTCCCGGCCCAGGCCGAAGCGAACCTTCCCCTGGCGTCCATCGTCCACATCGCCGACTGGCTGGCCCGGGCAGCGGGCATCGGTTCGGGAGGCGACGCCGTCCCCCGCGAAGTCGATCCCGTCGCCCTCCAGGCGCTCGCGCTCACGCCCGCCGACCTGGACGAACTGCGGCAGGCGCTGGAACTGCGCCGCGACGACGTGGAAGCCTTCGCCGCCGCCCTCGGCAACCACTGATTCTCGCGCATGCCGCCCCGGTTGACAACACGGCCCGCCTGTGATAGACTATTCGGGTTGTCACGGCTCTGGCCGACGGGCAGACGCCACAAAAGGGTACACGAAAACCATGTATGCAGTGATTCGCGCGGGCGGCAAACAGTACCGCGTTCAAGAAAACGAAACGATCACGCTGGACAAGATCGAAGGCGACGCGGGCGACACGATCACGCTCGGCGAAGTGCTGTTCCTGGGCGGCGATACCCCCCGGTTCGGCGCGCCGCTGGTGGAGGGCGCCAAGGTGACGGGCAAGATCCTGCGCCAGGGCAAGGGCAAGAAGATCCACGGCTTCACCTACATCAAGGTGAAGAACCACCAGCGCCACTACGGTCATCGCCAGCACATCACCCAGATCCGTATCGAGAAGATCGAAGCTTAGGGACGGGATGTGCGGGATGCGGTGACGAAGCGTCTTCGCTTTTCATCCGTCCCCATCCCGTCCCTCATTTATAAGGAGTTCGGAAATGGCACATAAAAAGGGCGTGGGCTCGTCGCGCAACGGGCGCGACTCGAACCCGCAGATGCTGGGCGTCAAGGAGTTTGCCGGCGAGTTGGTCAAGGCCGGCTCGATCCTGGTCCGGCAGCGCGGCACGCACCACCACCCCGGCGCGAACGTGGGGACGGGCAAAGACTACACCCTCTTCGCGCTGATCGAAGGGTACGTCAAATTTGAGGGGCCGAAGGACCGGCGGCGGGTCAGCGTCTACCCGGACAACCCGTACGCCGCCGCGCAGGTGACGGCGACTGCCGAGGCTCCGGTTCCCGA
>CADCTO010000081.1 GCA_902805585.1 uncultured Armatimonadota bacterium
TTCGGGTCCGGCAGTTGTTCGTCCCCGACCACGATGTCCAGCCGGCCGCTCGGATCCCAGCGGTACACGTTCGTCGGCAGCTCGCGCCGGTACGTCGCGATCTCCGGCGGCTGTCCGGCCCGCGAGTTGATCAGACCGGACCGGTTGCTCGGTCCACCGGGCGCATCCGGCGCGCCCTCGTACAGTTGGCCGCCGTACGGCGGGTCGGTGAACCAGACGCTGCCGTCCGGGTGCGGGACGGCGTCGTTGGGCGAGTTCAGCCGCTTGCCCTGGTAATTGTCGGCCAACACCGTCACCGAGCCGTCGTGCTCGTAGCGGACCACCCGGCGGGTCAGGTGCTCGCAGGAGATCTGCCGCCCCTGGAAGTCGAACGTATTGCCGTTGCTGTTGTTCGACGGATTGCGGAAGACGCTGACGTGGCCGTCGTCTTCCGACCAGCGCAGTTGGCGGTTGTTCGGGATGTCGCTCCAGACCAGGAACTTGCCGACGCTGCTCCAGGCCGGCCCCTCGGCCCAGAGTGCGCCGGTCCAGAGCCGCTGGATCGGCGCGTTCCCCTGGCGGAGGCTGTTGAACTCCGGCTCGACCGTCAACACGTCCGGATCGACGAAGTAGACGTTTGGGTCGGCGTCCGGGCCGAAGTCGCGGCCGGTGACCACGCTCGGCGGCGCGACCGGCGGGTCGGTGTGGGAGGTCTGCGCCAAGGCGCTGGCGGGTGCGAGGGCCACGGCGCCGGCGGTCAGGGCCAGCGTCTTGATGAGCGTCCGCCGCGACAGCCCGCGGCCTGGCGCTGAGTCGCCTATTTCTCGTGCCATGTACTCGACCTTTCGTCAGGAAGATTTGTGTCGATCGTTGACGTGGGGTGCCCGCGCGCGGGCGGCACGAGAACCTAGGGCGGATGCCACGGTCGATGATCCGGGGCCGGTCGTCCGGGCAGGCGACGAAACGCCTCGCCTCCTGGCGAGCCCGTCCGAGGCTGCTCGGCAAGTTCGTCAGGAACCATCGTCGTCATCGACCGCATGCCGCTCCGCATCACCCGTTCGGGCCCGCCTAGTGCAGTCTCAGGGTAGGTCGTAGGTCATGGGGTATGCTTGGCGGCATGCAAGCTCCGATCTTCGTGCGTCGGCCCTCGGACGACGAGCGGCAGGCCTTGGGGGACGGCCTGCGCTCGGCCGATGCGTTTGTCCTCCGGCGCTGCCAGGTGATCCTGGCGAGCGCGCGGGGCGAGCGGGCGCCCCAGATCGCTCGGGTCCTGGGCTGCGACGACCAGACCGTCCGCAACGTCATCCACGGGTTCAACGCCGGCGGCCTGGCGGTGCTCCGCCGGGGCTCGTCGCGGCCGCACACGATCCGCCCGGCCTTCGACGCGGCCCGGGCCGAGCAGTTGCGGGCCCTGCTGCACCGGAGCCCTCGGGCGTTCGCCAAACCGACGAGTGTCTGGACCTTGGAGGCGGCGGCTGAGGTCAGCTTCGAGCAGGGGCTCACCCCGGAGCGGGTCAGCGGCGAAACCATCCGAGCGACGCTCGAGCGGTTGGGCGTCCGCTGGCGGCGGGCCAAGCGGTGGATCACCAGCCCCGACCCGGAGTACGCCCGGAAAAAAGGGCGCGCGACCGCCTGATTCGCCTGGCGCGGCACCACCCCGGCTGGGCCCTCGGCTTCGAGGACGAGGTCTGGTGGAGCCGCCTGGCGCGGCCGGCCCTGCACGCCTGGGCCGAACCGGACCGGCCCCCGCGGCTGGTCGAACAGGCGGTCGCGAAGGACGATCCCGACCCCAAGGCCCTGGCCTGCTACGGGCTGCTCGTCCGCTGGTGGGAGCGGCCGGACCGGCCGCCGCACGAGGAGACCTGGCTCCGCTTCGTGGACGGTCGCCCGGTCAGTGGGGTCACCATCCCCTTCCTGGCCTGGTGCTGCGAGCAACTCGCGGCGGCCGGCAAGACGGCCCTGCTGCTGGTCTGGGACAACGCCTCCTGGCACGTCAGCCGGCAGGTCCGCGGGTGGATCGGTCAGCACAACCGCGCCGTCAAGCGCACCGGACGCGGGGTCCGGATCGTCAACTGCTCCCTGCCGATCAAGGCGCCCTGGCTGAACCCGATCGAGCCGAAGTGGGCCCACGGCAAGCGCCGCGTCGTCGAAGCCGACGGACTGCTCACCGCCGACCAGCTCGCCGCGCGCGTCTGCGACGCCTACGGCTCCCCCCATGAACCCCACCTCGCCATGCCCGAAAAGGTCGCCTGATCGTGCACTAAGTACGAACAGAAGAAGTTTGCGGGATGCGCTATCGTGGTGGCCGGGAGGGCGCCGATGCGCAAACCGCTGGAGATCCCCGAGTTGACGGCCCCCGAGGTGGAGGCGCTGGACACGTTGTATCGGACGACGCGCGTGGTGCGGCTGCGGACCCGCGCGCAGATCGTGCTGCTGGCCGGCGAGCAACGCCTGGCCGCGCCGGCCATCGCGCGGATCGTGCGCGAGGACGAGGAGACCGTCCGTCGGTGGCTCAAGCGCTGGCTGGCGGAGGGGATCGCGGGGCTGCAGGACCGACCGATGCCGGGCGGGCCGGCGAAGATCACCGCCGCGTACCGGGAGCGGTTGCTCGCCGTGGTCCGCCAGCGTCCGCGCAGCCTGGGCCAGCCCTACTCGCTGTGGACGCTGCAGCGCTTGGCCGATT
>CADCTO010000082.1 GCA_902805585.1 uncultured Armatimonadota bacterium
GGCGCCGACGGCCGGAGCCCCGACACCCGCCGCGCCCTCCAGCGACACTGCGCCGGCGCAGGCCGCGGCCGCCGCGAACCCCGCGGCAACCGCGCCCGCCCCGAGCGATGCCACGCGGGCGCTGCTCCAGGCCGTCCGTCACGGCAAACTCGACGACGCCCGCGCCGCGCTCGTCGCGGGCGCGGACCCCAACGGCACGTATCCCGAAGGCGGCAGTGCGCTGCTGCTGGCCGCGTACCTGGGCCACAGCGGGATCGTCGATCTGCTGATCGCGCGCGGGGCCGACCCGAAGCGCCCCGGCCCCGGCGGCGTCACCCCGCTGATGGTCGCCGTCCACAACCACAACTACGTCAAAGCCAACTTCGAAGAGGTGATGGGTCCTGACGGCGAGAAGCTGGAGGAGTTGCAGCGGCAGCTCGCCGAGGCGCAGGCCGAACTCGCCAAGGCGCAGGGCGTCCTTGTTCAGCCCAACGCGGCCGCCACGCTTGCGGCGGCCGCCGGCCAGCCCCAGAAGAAGCGGCGCGGCTTTTTCGGCTTCCTCGGCAACGTGCTCGGGGGCGGCGGCCTGGGCAACCTCGCGCTCGCGGCGGCGACCGGCGGGACGAGCCTGCTGGGCCAGGGGCTGCTGAAGCAGGTCGGCCAGAACTTCGCCCGGCAGGTGATCGGCAAGGCCATGGGCAACAGCCCGCTCGCCGGGTTCGTGAACGCGGCCATCGGCGGCGGCAACCCGCTCTCGGGCATGGGCGCGCTGGAGGCGCTGGCCGCGGGGAACCCCGACGCGCTCAAAAACCCCGGGACGTGGGTCAACCTGGTCCAGTCCGCATCCAAGACCGACCCGGCCTCCGTGCAGGGCCTGATGGGCATGGCCGCGAACGCCGCCCCCGACCAGAAGACGGCCTGGCAGGGCTTCGTCTCCGCCGCCGCGGCCGGCAACACCGGCGAGGTGACCCGGCTGCTCCAGAGCGGCAACGTCAAGGCGCTGACCGAGCACATTTCGGGGCAGGTGAACGGCGCGCTGAAGCAGCTCGAAGCCGAGCACCGCCGGATGCAGACCGAGTACACCGCCGCGCCCGCGAACCCGCAGGCCGAAGCCGCGCTGCTCACCTCCCTGATCGACAAGGGCGTGGACGTCAACGCCCGGGACGAGATGGGCTCGACCGCCCTGATCCGCGCCGCGCAGTCGGGCCGTGCCGACCTCGTCACTCTGCTCCTGTCCAAAGGCGCACGGGCGGACGAGAAGGACACGCTGCGGGGCCTGACCGCGCTCGGCTATGCGGAAGAGGCGAAGCACCAGGCTGTGGTCGAAGTTCTCAAGAAGGCGGGCGCCAAATAGCCCTATCCCCACACCCGCCGCCGCCCCCGTCGGGGGCGGCGGCGGGTGGCGTTACTGTGGTCGATCCGGGTGCCGCCCATGCCAAAACCCGGCCCTTCGCGGTATAATAGAATACAGTTGTTCGCGGCTTCGGAGGCACAATCCGGGGCCGCGATTTCTTTGTACCGGGAGGCGCGAAGGCTATGGCGAAGGGCGGCGGCAAGTTCGAGATCGTGAGCAAGTTCCGGCCGGCGGGGGACCAGCCGCAGGCCATCGACGGGCTCGTGGACGGCCTGAACAAGGGCTATAAGATCCAGACCCTGTTGGGAGCGACGGGCACGGGGAAAACGTTCGCGGCCGCGGAGATCATCGAGCGCGTACAGCGGCCCACGCTCGTGATCGCGCACAACAAGACCCTCGCCGCCCAGCTCTGTTCGGAGTTCCGCGACTTCTTCCCCAACAACGCCGTCGAGTACTTCGTCTCGTACTACGACTACTACCAGCCCGAGGCCTACATCCCCCAGACCGACACCTTCATCGAGAAGGACTCCAGCATCAACGACGAGATCGACCGGCTGCGGCACTCGGCGACGCAGGCCGTGCTGGAGCGCCGCGACGTCGTCATCGTCGCCTCGGTCTCGTGCATCTACGGCCTGGGGTCGCCCGACGCCTACAAGAACATGCTGGTCTGGTTCCACACGGGGCAGACCTACGACCGCGACGACATCCTGCGCCGTCTGGTCAACATCCAGTTCTCGCGCAACGACGTGGCACTGACGCGCGGCACGTTCCGCGTCAAGGGCGACGTGCTCGAACTCCAGCCCAAGGACGAGGAGGTCGTCATCCGCGTCGATTTCGACTGGGACGTCGTGCGCAAGATCAGCCTCGTGGACCCGCTGACCGGCGAGTTGATCGACACCCGCGACGAGATCACCATCTTCCCCGCCTCGCACTTCGTCACGGACGCCGACCGCATGGAGAGCGCCCTCGCGGGCATCGAGAACGAGATGAACGAGCAGGTGCGGCGGTTCCAGGCGCAGGGCAAGCTGCTGGAGGCCCAGCGCATCGAGCAGCGCACGCGCATGGACCTCGAAATGATCCGCGAGATCGGCTTCTGCTCCGGCATCGAGAACTATTCGCGCTGGATGGACGGCCGCGCCCCCGGCACGGCCCCGAACACGCTGCTCGACTACTTCCCCGACGACATGCTGATGTTCGTGGACGAGTCGCACCAGACGATCCCGCAGCTCCACGCCATGTTCGCGGGAGACAAGCGCCGCAAGGACACGCTCATCGAGTACGGATTCCGCCTCCCCTCGGCCGCCGACAACCGCCCCCTGCGGTTCGAG
>CADCTO010000083.1 GCA_902805585.1 uncultured Armatimonadota bacterium
GCGTCAACGACGGGCTGGGCGCGGTCTTCGGCATCGTCTCGGCCGTCGCAGGCGCGACCGGGGCGACCTCGTCCACCGTCCTTGTCGCCGGGCTCGCGGGCATGATCGGCTCGGCCTTTTCGATGGGCTCGTCGGCGTACCTCGCGGCCAAGTCCGAGCGCGAGGTGCACGAGGCCGAGATCGGCCGCGAGCGGCGCGAGATCGAAGCCGACCCCGCCCACGAGCGCGAAGAGTTGGAACTGATGTACCAGATCAAGGGTTTCACCGAGGACGAGTCCAGACTGCTGGCCGACCGTCTGACCGGCTCGCCCGAGCAGTTCCTGAACACCATGGTCCGCGAGGAACTGGGGCTGAGCGAGGAGCGGCTGCCGAACCCGTGGCTGTCGGCGGTGGTCGCCACCCTGTCCACGGCCGTGGGCGCGTTCCTGCCGATCCTGCCGTTCTTCTGGACGAGCGGCGTGCCCGCCCTGGCCCAGTCTCTGGTGATCTCCATCGCCGCGCACTTCGCGGTCGGGGCGTCCAAGACGTTCATCACGGGGCGCTCGTGGCTGGCGCAGGGCTGGGAGATGACGTTTGTCGGCCTGCTGGGCGGCGCGCTGGCCTACGGCTTCGGGCTGTTGTTGGGCGCGCACGAGAGTCTATAAATATGAAGCGAAGACACCTGCTGACCGTGCTGCTATCGGCGCCGCTCCTGCTGGCGCTCTGGGGCTGTCCCGCCGCCAACAACGGCGGAGGCGGCGGACGACCCGCCGACCTGTCCGGGCGCAAGATCCGCGTCGTGGCCACCGTCGGAATGATCGGCGACATCGCCAAAAACATCGGGGGCGAGCGCGTCGAGGTCACCAGCCTGATGGGACCGGGCGTCGATCCCCACCTTTATCGCGCCACCGCGGGGGACGTGCGCACGCTGGAAGAGGCGGACGTCATCTTCTACGGCGGCCTGGAGCTGGAAGGCCGCATGACCGAGATCTTCGAGAAGATGGCCCGCGGCGGCAAGCCGACCGTCGCGGTCAGCGAGAACATCCCCCAAAACCTGCTGCGCCAGCCCGAGGAGTTCAAGGGCAAGTTCGACCCGCACATCTGGTTCGACGTGACGCTGTGGAAGCGGGCGGCGGAACACGTGCGCGACGAGATGGCGCGGATCGACCCGCCCTCGGCGGACCTCTACCGAAAGAACGCGGACACCTACTTGAAGGGGTTGGACGAGCTGCACCGCTACGTGAAGACGCAGATCGCTTCGATCCCCGAAGCCAGCCGCGTCCTCATCACCGCGCACGACGCGTTCGGCTACTTCGGCCAGCAGTACGACATCGAGGTGCACGGCCTGCAGGGCACGAGCACGGCGACCGAGGCGGGCGCGGGCGACGTGCAGCGCCTGTCGCAGTTGATCGCCGACCGCAAGATCAAGGCGATCTTCGTGGAGTCGAGCGTGCCCAAAGCGACCATCGAGGCCGTCCGGGCCGCCGTGCGGGATCGCGGCTGGGACGTCGCCATCGGCGGGCAGCTCTTTTCCGACGCCATGGGCGCGGCGGGCACGCCCGAGGGGACCTACGACGGCATGGTGCGGCACAACGTGGACACGATCGTAAAGGCGCTGAAATGATCAACGCGATGGAAGCCCCCCCCGCCCCCAACAATGGGGGTGGCGGAAAGGACCGGCCCGGTGGCAAATCTGGCCCCCCCATCGTTGGGGGCGGAGGGGGCGGTGCCCTCCCTATCGCGGTGCGGGACCTGACGGTCGCCTACGAAGACAAGCCCGTCCTGTGGGACGTGGACCTGGACGTTCCGCCCGCCTCGCTCATGGCGATCATCGGGCCGAACGGGGCGGGGAAATCCACCCTCATCAAGGCGATCCTGGGGCTGGTGCCGGCCGCGGCCGGCGACGTGACCATCTTCGGCAAGCCCTACGCGCAGCAGCGCCGCCTCGTCGGCTATGTTCCGCAGCGCGGGAGCGTGGACTGGGACTTCCCGACCGACGTGCTCGATGTCGTGATGATGGGCCTGTACGGCAAGATCGGCTGGCTGGTGCGGCCGGGGCGGCGGGAGCGGCAGACCGCGATGGACTGCCTGGAACAGGTCGGAATGGCCGCGTTCGCCAAACGCCAGATCAGCCAGCTTTCGGGCGGGCAGCAGCAGCGCGTGTTCCTGGCGCGCGCGCTCGCCCAGGACACGCGCCTGTACCTGATGGACGAGCCGTTCGCGGGCGTGGACGCCACGACCGAGCGCGCGATCGTCGCCCTTTTGCACACGCTGCGCGCGGACGGTCGCACCGTGGTCGTGGTGCACCACGACCTCCAGACCGCCCCCGAATACTTCGACCACGTCGCCCTGCTGAACGTGCGCCTGATGGCGAGCGGCCCGATGGCGACCACCTTCACGCCCGACAACCTCCAGCGCACCTACGGCGGCAAGATCGCGTTCCTGGACAAGAGCCCTCACCCCCCGTCCCCCTCTCCCGATGGTCCCGCTGCGCGGGTGGGAGAGAGGGTGCCTTTGGCTGGGTCCGTTGCGGCTTGGCGCGAAGTGGGCGACGCGTGCGTCGCCCCTACGGCCGGCGTCGATGTAGGGGCGACGCACGCGTCGCCCGCTTCGTCTCTCCCCTCTTCCTCCCCCTCTCCCGCAGCGCCGGGAGAGGGGGAAGGGGGGTGAGGGCCCGATGCTCCACGACCTGATCTTCGACTACACGCTGCGCAACGTCGCCCTGGGCTCGGCCATCCTGGGCGTCGTCAGCGGCGTGCTGGGCTGCTTCGCCGTCCTGCGGCGGCAGGGGCTCATGGGCGACGCCCTCTCGCACGCGGCCCTGCCCGGCATCTGTCTCGCCTACCTGCTGACCGGCTCGAAGACGCCCATCGTGCTGATGCTGGGCGCGGCCGTCGCGGGCTGGCTCGGGATGGTGCTGATCCTGCGCGTCATCCGGCACACGCGCATCGACAGCGGCTCGGCGCTGGGCATCGTCCTGACCGTCTTCTTCGGCATCGGCGTCGTCCTGCTGACCGTGATCCAGAAGAGCAACGACGCCAACCAGGCCGGACTCGACAAGTTCCTATTCGGCCAGGCCGCCGCGCTGGTCCAGGAGCAGGTGACCACGATGGCGGTCCTCGGGGGCGTCGCGCTTTTGGTCGTCGCACTGCTGTACAAGGAGTTCAAGCTGCTCGCCTTCGACCCCGAGTTCGCCCAGAGCCTCGACCTGCCGACCCGGCGGCTGGACCTCCTGCTGACCGGCCTGCTGGTGATCGCCATCGTGATCGGCCTGAACACGGTCGGCGTCGTGCTCATGTCGGCGATGCTGGTCGCCCCGGCGGCGGCGGCCCGGCAGTGGACGAACAGCCTGTGGCGGATGATCGGGTACGCCGCCCTCTTCGGCGCCGGCTCGGGCGTGGCCGGCGCGCTGATCAGCGTCAGCGAGTCGCGCCTGCCGACCGGTCCGGTCATCATCCTGAGCATCACGGTCATCCTGATCGTGTCACTGCTGTTCGGTTCCGCGCGCGGCGTGTTCTGGGACTGGCTCCGGCAGCAGCGCAACCGTCGCTCGCTCGAAGCCCCTCCCAACGGAGAAGAGGGCGCGGCAAGCGGCGCCCCTACCGCTGGTGTCCCTGTAGGGGCGCCGCTTGCCGCGCCCTCACGGGCAGGCGGCTCCGGCACCCCCATTATCAGAGGCGGGGGGGGCAGCGGCGCATGAACAGCATCCAGGTCATCGCCCTGGTCGCCGTGCTCGCCGCGACGTCGTGCGCGCTGGCGGGTGTGTTCCTGGTCCTGCGCCGCATGGCGATGATGGCCGACGCCATCAGCCACGCGATCTTGCCGGGTATCGTCGCCGGGTACGTGCTGGCGCGCGGCCCCAACGTGTTCGTCGGGTTCCTGGGCGCGGCGGGCGCGGGGCTGCTGACCGTGTTCCTGGTTGAGACGCTGGTGCGGAGCCGGCGCGTCAAGGAAGACGCGGCCATCGGCGTCGTCTTCCCCGCCCTGTTCGCCCTCGGCGTCTTCGTGATCTCCAAATACTTACCCAACGTCCACATCGACGCCGAGCACGTGCTCATGGGAGACATCACCTTCACCCCCTTCGACCCCCTCCTCCTCGGTGGCCGCGACTACGGGCCGCAGGCGCTGTGGGCGCTGGGCAGTCTCACCCTCATAAATGCCCTGTTCCTGACGCTGTTCTACAAAGAGCTGAAGCTGTCGACGTTCGACGCCGGCCTGGCCGCCGCGCTCGGCTTCGCCCCCGCCGCGCTCCACTACGCCCTGATGGGCGTGGTCGCCGTGACCACGGTCGGGGCGCTGAGCGCGGTCGGGGCGATCCTGGTCGTCGCCCTGCTGATCGTTCCACCCGCCACGGCCTCGCTGCTCACGCGGCGGCTGCCCCCGCTGATCGCGCTGTCGCTGGCGGTCGGGGTCGCCGGGGCGCTGTCCGGCTTCTATCTAGCGACGCTGTGGGACGTGTCGATCAGCGGCATGATCGCGACCATGCTGGGCGTCCTGTTCGGGGTGACCTTCCTGTTCGCGCCCCGCCAGGGGCTGGTGGCACAGGCCGTGCGCCGGAGCCGGCAGCGGCAGCAGTTCGCGACCGAGATGCTGCTGGTGCACCTGGCGACGCACGAGGGGACGGACGCCGAAGCCACGGAAAGCGACCCGGCGCACCTGCATAAAGAGCTGCACTGGCAGCCGCAGGCGATCCGCGACACCATCGACCGGGCGAGCGACGAGGGGATGCTGGAAGAGCGCGGAGGCGCCCTGCACCTGACAGACCGCGGCCGCGACCGCGCCGGCGAAGTCGCCGAACGCTGAAAGCGGCAGCCGGCGGGGAAGGCGTCTTGGCCGCAAAGAGGCGCAACCGTCACAACCAAGACCGGATCGTTTTTGCGCTTTTTGTGCCTCTTTGCGGCCATCTCTCTTGAACGGAGGACGACGTTGAGGACATACCGCAGTGAGTCCCTGGGGATGGGCCTGACCGAGCGCGTCGGCACGTACCTGGAGGCGTTCGGCTTCACCGCCACGGGGCCGGACGGCGCCGGCGCCGGCTATCGCAACGCCGGCGTGACGTACCTGGTCTCCGGTGACTATCAGCTAGACGCGCGGGTCGGCGTCGGCTTCAACGGTTTTTCCGATGACTACTTCGTGGGTATCGGCACCGCCCGGCGCTAGTGATTGGGGCGCTGTGCGCTTGGCGGCAGCGGCCCCGTGCGGCTCGCTGTCCGGGACGAAGCCGCTGTCCTCCAGACGGTCCAGTGCCCGGTCGGCCTGCTGCTGATCCACCACGTCCTGAACGTCAGTCTTGTGACGCCGCGCGGCGACCACGCCGAACACCACGATCACGGCGAACACGGACCAGAACAGGGCGTCCGGCATCAGCTCCGGCGTCTGCACGTTGTACCGCTCGCCGTACAGGTGGACCCCCTTCGCCGCCAGCTTCGCGCCCGCCCAGCCCACCAGCGCATACGCCATGTCGTCCAGGGTCGGGTACTTGCGGATCAATTTGATGAAGAACCCGGCCGCCAGCCGGAGCAGGACAATGCCCAGGAACCCGCCGGTGTACACGATCCAGAGCTTGCTGGCGTCGCGGACGAGGGCGACCGCGACCAGGATCGAATCGACGGCGAACACGATGTCCGTGAACTCGACGACGGCCACGGTCTGCCAGAACCCCATCGGCTTTTTCGGGACCGCGTGTTCGTCTTCTTTGCCTTTGGCGAGGAAGTGTTTGGCGGCCAGGTAGACCAGGTAGGCCGCCCCGACGGCGCACAGCCACCAGAGCCCGATGATGTAGCTTGCCAGCGCGATGCCTATGCCACGCAGCACGAAAGCGCCGACCAGCCCGTACTGGAGCGCTTTCGCCTGCTGGTCTTTCGGCAGATGGCGGACCAGGAGCGCCAGCACGAGGGCGTTATCGGCGGAAAGGAGCCCTTCGAGCAGCACCAGTGTGCCGACGAGGAGAAGATCTTGCGGTTGTACCAATCGTTGACGCGTCCTTCAAGTGGTGCAGTTTCCTGATTATACCTGTTTGGACCGCCCCCGCGTGCCCGCCCGACAGGGGTAAATCGTCCTACTTCCCGGAAAGCCACGCGGGAGGAACGGCGCGGCGGGGCGGTGAATGTAGCCCCCAACGTGCCGGGGCCGACCCGGTAAACCAGGGGAGGCAGGATGTCCCGCCGGGACGACAACAAGCTGATCGCGGATCTGAACCGGAGCTACTCGCCGTCCGCGGGCGGGCCGTACCTGAGCTACATCGTCCTGCTGCGGCTGTTCGTCGGGTTCTCCTTTTTGCGGTTGGGGCTGCCGAAGCTGCAAGACCTCGGCAACCACGGGCCGATGCGCGCGCAGATCACCGAATGGGCGAACAACCAGGCCCACCCCTTCTGGGGCTATCAGGAGTTTCTGAAAGAGTTCGTGCTCCCCAACCTTTCCGTCTTCCAGGTCCTGGTGACCTTCGGCGAGATCGCAGTGGGCGTCGCGTTGCTCGTGGGCGGGTTCACCCGCCTCGCCGCCTTCTTCGGCCTGTTCATGAACGTCAACTACTGGTTCGCCAGCGGTTACCGGTCGCCCGCCGCGGCCGGCTTCAACGAGGCCCTGGCCGTCATGGAGATCGTGCTGATCCTGGCCGCGGCGGGCCGCCTGCTCGGGCTCGACGTGTTCCTCGCCCGCCGGTTCCCCCGGTCGCCGTTCTGGTGACGCCCCCTACGCCGACCGCCATGGAGATCGACACCCACCCGCTGTCCGGCCTTCCCATCGCCGTCGATGTTGACGCCGCCCGTCTGCGCTTCAGCGCAGGCGTTTCCGCCCCCGCCCCGGACCGGCGCACGGCGGGCGAGCTGAGGGCCATGCTCCGCGACCCGGGCGCCGCCGCCGAAGCCCTTGCCGACGACGTAGTCTACACGCTGTATCCGGGCCTGGCGACCGACGAGACCGGCGAGGAGATGGGGCGCCGGGGCCTGCGCTACGTCGCCCTGGTGGTGCGTGCGGGCACGGTCGGCGCGGAGTGGGTACGGACCCGCGGGCACACCAACTCCCACGCGGCCGGGACCCCCGTCCCCTTCCCCGAGGTCCACGAGGTCTGGCACGGGCTGGCCCTGCTGTACCTCCAGACCGCGGTCGCGCCCGAGGTGGACGACGTGGTCGCCGTCCCGCTGGGCCCCGGCGACAAGGCCGTCGTTCCTCCGGGGTGGGCGAGCCTGCTCGTCAACATCGGCGCGAGCCCTCTGGCCGTCGGCACGTGGCGGCCTGCCGACTGCGTTACCCGGCACGAGGAGTTGGAGGCGCTCGGCGGGATGGCGCATTACGTTCTGGCCGGCGGGGAACCCGGCGCCTACGCCTTCGAGCCCAACACCCGCTACCGCACGGTCCCCGTCCCGCGCATCGTCCCGGCCCGCGACCTGCCCGAGTTCGGTCTGCATCGGGACGAGCCGATGTTCACCACGTTCCGGCGCAACCCGGACTTTTTCCGCTTCCTGACGCGGCCCCAGGACCACGACGCCCAATGGACGTCCCTGTACCCGTAGCCAGGGCGTGCCCTCCGGCCGCTTCTTGCGCGGCTGTCGGGAAGTGAGGTAAAGAGTCATGTCCACAGTGCGTCGCGCGCTGCTTCTGTTTGTGGCTGTGTTGGTCGCATGCTTGCTGCCCTGTGCCGCTCCGGCCTGGGCGCAATCCGGCGCGCCTCTCCGGATCACCCTTTCGACGGACAAGCAGGTCGCCTATGCGGGCGAGAGGGTGGACCTGACGATCTCGATCACCAACGTGTCGGGCCGGCCGTTCCCGGCGCCCAACCTCGCCCTGTACAATGATGGCAGCGCGGCCATTATCATAGCGGGGATGCTCTCGCCCCGGCTCATAGACAGCAAAGGCCAGGAGGTGCCCCGCGCGATCGCCGGCAGCATCGCGGAACTGCCCGAGGGCTCGGAGTTGGTGGTGAGCTTGCAGCCCGGGCAGAGCGTCAGCACCTTCATCAACCTGTCGTACCTGTACGGCCTGGACGAGAGGCCCGGCGACTACGCCGTGGTCGCGCCCTACGTGTTTGGCAGGCACCCGGAGCTGAAGCATCTCCAGAGGTACATGGTGTCCAACACCGCCTTCGTGCGCGTCCTGCCCCGCCGAAGGCTTCCCGACACGAGCACCCGGACGGGGCGGGCGGATCCCGGTCTCGCCGTGCGGATCAGCGCAGGCGGCAAGTCCGCCGCATCGGCCACGGCGCCGGTGCGCCTCGGCGGCGGCACGTACCTGCCGGCCGACGCCGCCGCGCGGCTCCTGGGGGCGCGGCTCACGGCGGACAAGGACAGGATCGTCTTCGAGCGGGGCCACAAGCGCCTGGTGCTGTCGCCGGACCAGGGCGTCGCGCTGCTGCCATCCGGCACGAAAAAGAGCGGCGTAATCATCCCGTTCGCCGGGGGCAAACAGCCGTTGGTGCCGGTGGCGCTGCTGTCGGAGGCGTTCGGCATGCCCGAGCAGGTGACCTGGCGCGTGGCGAGGAGGGACTAGACGGCCCGGTCCTGCCGCAACGCTGCCGGCTCGCGCCTGCCGGAGGTCAACGGCCTCGCGCCGGTGAAACTGGTCACTGAGCCGCACCTGCGGGGCTGCTGTCCGCTCGGCGTGGGAGGGCCATAAACGATGTTGAAGTGCGCGCGCCTGTTCCTCTTGTTCGTGCTCTGGGCCGTCGGCGCCACCCCTTGCCCGGCCGCGCCGGCTGGCGGCCGGTTCTCGGCGGCGCCGCCAGCACCGCCACCGTTGCGCGTGACGGTGCGGGTCGAGCGGCCCGTGGTGTTCCTGGGTGAGCCACTGGTCCTGCACGTAGCCGTCACCAACGTGTCGAACCGGCCCGCGCTCGCGCCCAACGTGGCGTTGCGCTCGCCGTTCGCCAGGCCAGGCGCCGCCAAGGCCAGCGACGCCAGCACGCTCTTTATCGACGCCGGCATCCTGATCCCGCGCGTCACCGACGTGGCTGGGCGCGACGTGGGCCGGGCGATCGTCGCCTGCCCGCCGCCGTTCCCGGAGGGCACACCCTTCACGGTGACGCTGCGCCCCGGCCAGACGATCCGGGCCCGCGCCGACATCGGCCACCGGTGGGGCTTCTACGACGGGGACGGCCCCTACGCCCGGCGCACCGGCGACTTCGCCATCACCGCCGGCCACCTTATGCCCTCACACCACGGCTCCAAGGAGATGCAGGGACGGTTCACTTCCAACACGTGCCTGGTGCGCGTGCTGCCGGCGCGGCGGGCGCGGCGGCGATTAGAAGAAAGAACTCAACCTTGAACCCGGGAGCCGGCAGAGCCCGTATCACGAGACTCGGATTGAAGAAACACTGCGCTTTGCTTGTCGTATCGCTTCTGCTGGTGACTTCCTGTGGAGTGGCGCGGGGGCAGGGTGGACTGCTGAAGCCGATTCGTCCGGGGGAAGGCGCCCGAATCGCGCGGCTCCGGAAGGTCGGGCTCACCGGCGACCGTTCGCGCGCTCCCGATCTGAAGGCCACTCTCAAAGACAGGACGTATGCGCGTACCATGTATGCCGCGCTTTTCGCCATTGCCCGGCTTGGCGACGCAGATGCGCTACCCGCCGTCGAGGAGCTTTTGCGCGAACCACGCCACCTACAGGATGCGGATCTACACGGTTATGCATAGGTCGTGCGCGCACGGGTGGTGGCTGACCGCGCCGTGCGGAATGTTCCGGAGGCAAACCGACGCGCCGATGTCCGGCTGACCCGGTACCTGGGCGAGCTGAAACTGACGGTGAACCAGTTGAACGCGGCGCACGAGCGAAACCAACAGCTGCGCTGGAGCAGAAAACACGCGCCGACGGTTAGGGATCTCTATGCGCTGCGCGAGTTAGCCGACATGGTCTATCAAAGCCGAGACATTGCGCTGGCTAAACGCGCCCGACAGATCGGCGTACGTTTCGAGACGGACGCCCCTTCTTTGCTCAAGATCCGGCTGGCGCCGCGTTCATACCGGGAGCGTTTGGACGTACTCATCGAAGAACTGTCCCGGGTGAAGGTGATAAACGACGACGTCTACCACATGATTCAGCTCGCCGTGAACCAGGGGGTTCCGGCCTCCCGGGCGGCGGCCCGCAAACTCAAGCAGATGCAGGCGGAGCGGGGCCAGCGTACCCATCCGGCGTTCGCTGCCTTGTTCAAAGTCATCGGTGCCGTCGGAGATAAGGAACAGGCGCCCGTAGTGGCACACTTTCTGAAAGATCGGGACGGCTGGGTCATCTATTACGCCGATCAGGTGTGCGGGGACCTCCTCCACGGCAGGCCGAATTACTACCGCATCACCTACTGACGGAAGAGGCCCGGCCCGCATGTTGCCCGGCACCGACGCAGGCCGTATTCGGTAACGCTTCGGCTATAATGAGCCATGCAACTGTACCCGCCGGGCACCGCCGCCGAGCCGTGGGGCCCGTTTTCTCCGACCGGATACCGCCGGAGAGAACGACGGGAATGAGCCACGGGTTCACGGACGCGCCCCTCGCAGAGGCGCTCGCCGCCCTGGTCGGCGCGGAAAACGTGCTGACGGACGAAGCCATCCGCGCCGGGGTGTCGTCGAACTGGTACCCGGTCGCGACCAAGCGGAAGCAGGCGGGGGGCGATGACCCCTCACGTCTGCTCCGCGCGGTGGTCACGCCGGGCAGCGCGGAGGAGGTCTCGGCCGTCGTGCGCTGGGCGAACGAGACGCGCACGCCGCTCATCCCGGTCGGCGGGGTTTCCAACACGGTCGGGAGCACGGAGCCCGAGCGGCCCTCGGTCGCGGTCGACCTGAAGCGGCTCCAGCACCTGTCGTGGGACGAGGACTCGCTGCTGGTGCGCGCGGGCGCGGGCCTGGGGCTCGGCGCCCTCGAAGAGCGGCTGAACCAGCACGGCTACACGCTCGGGGTCGTCCCGCAGAGCCTGCACCTCGCGACCGTCGGCGGCAGCGTCGCCGCCAACGCCGTCGGCCTGCTGTCCGGCCGCTACGGGCGGTTGTCGGACCGGACCGCGGCCC
>CADCTO010000084.1 GCA_902805585.1 uncultured Armatimonadota bacterium
TCCGCTGCGGCGCGCGTCACACGTTCCCCGACGCCCGGCGGGGTGCACAGGTGCTTTGCCGCGAGTGCAGGACGGCGTTCCGGATCCCGGTGCGAAAGGCGGTCGCACCGGCCGCCCTGGCGGAAGCGGCGGCGACGCGCCGCGGATGACTCACGCCGTGTGGTACGATGCCCGCCGATGGTACGTCCTGATCGAGCCGTCGCGCCGTTGCGTGGCGGTTCATGCTGTACCGAGCTAGCGGGTGCGAGTCCCGCCGCGGTAAGCGCCGGAGCGCCGCGTAGCAGGCCCCGGGCGTCGGGGGAGACCCCGCCGTCTGAGTGGGGCGTCAAAAGCCCTCCGTGCGTCATACGACGTGCGGGTGGGGAGCGAGTCCACAGGCCCAGCGTCGAGCGAACCTTGCAGCCCCGTGACATGAATACCCGAAAGGGCGGGCCGGCCGAGCCGATCATCTCCCGGCGAAGGCAACAGACTGCACCAGTGTCAGACCGGAGCGGTGCAGGACACCCGCGGGGTAGAGAGGAGGGCATGTGGACACAGTTCGGTGCGGAACAGGAGAGACCCGTCCCGGCAGCCGGGGAGGGCGGGCGCGAGCGGGCGGAAGCCCGACGCGCCAGCCTGGCCCCACGTCAGGCGAAGGCGGTCCCTATAAGCCGAGTGTGAAAGGGGATCGTGCCGGGCGGGAGTCCGAGGGGCCCATACTACCGAGGGGAAGGCGAAGCCTTCCCGTGACGCCGGTCGAGAAGGCCGGCCGAGGGAAGGGGCCCTGCTTTGGTCACGGCCGCGACTGGAGGTAAGCGTCAGGGCATGGTCGCAAGACGACCCAACCACCCCGCCGGCGACGGCGACAGCGGAGGCGGAGCCGTAGGCAAGCCCTTCGCCAAAGCGCGACAACTCCAGCGCGGCCTGTACGTGGCGGCCAAGCGCAGTCGGGATCGCCGCTTCCATGCGTTGTACGACCGGATCTGCCGGGGTGACGTCCTGGCGGAGGCATGGGAGCGGATGGATTTACCGGAGGCGTGCATGCCGCGCGTGAAGACCATCGGTAAGCCGTATGCGGGAAATCCGCACGTACGGTTTGAAAGGGGTCCTCAGGAAACGGAGCCAGCGCGCCACCGCGCCTGAGGACTACCAATGCGCCGCCTCGCCCGCCGGCTGTTCACGCTGTCCGGTCAAGTCCCGGTCTCGCTGGAAAAAGGTGACGGGGCGGGCGTCACGGCTGGGGCGTGACGCCGCTTGAATCGCTCGTCCATCTCCACTCGCAACTGCCGCAGTTGCTCGCGCTCGAAGTTGGTCACCTTCAGCTTCCGCCACCTCTCCGCGGCCCGGATCACGGCGGCGAACATCAGCTTGAGCATCGGCCGCTCGCCGAACGCGTGCGGCAGCACCTTGGTCCGCCGGCGGTTCTCCTCGAACAGCCGCTCCAGCAGGTTCGTCGAGCGGATCGCCTGGCGGTGGGTGACCGGGAACGCCAGGTGCGCCACGCACGCCTCGAAGTCCTCCTCGAAGCACGCGACGGCCGTGGGGAACTTCTTCTGCCAACGCTTCACGAACCCGTCCCGCAGCAGCCGCGCCGTCTCGGCGTTGGCCGCCTGATAGGCGCTGCTCGCCTCCGCCTTGAGCTGGGGCCAGATCTGCTCGTCGGTCACCTTGACCTGGAGGTTGCGCATCTTGTGCACCAGGCACCGCTGCCGGGCCGATCGCGGGAAGCACTCCTCGACCGCCCGGACCAGCCCCGCCGCCCCGTCGGTCGTGACCAGCAGCGGGTCGCACAGCCCGCGACGCTTCATGTCCTGGATGAACGCCTTGCAGCTGGCCGTGTCCTCCTTCGTCCCGGGCGACAGGTGCAAAAGATGCTTGCTCCCTTCGACGCCGATGCCCCAGGCACAAAGCACCGCCTGCCGCCGCTCCGACGGGTTCAGCCGCTCGGCCACGCCGTCGAGGAACAGGTAGGCGATCTCGTGGCTGCTCAGGTCGCGCGTGGCGAACGCCTCGTACTGCTGCCAGAGCACCTCGGTGATGTCGCTGACGGCGCTCCTGCTCAGCAGCTTGCTGCCGTCGTCGTCGGTGAAGGCCGCCTCGATGTCGCGCGTCGAGAGCCCGCGGGCGAACATCTCCGTCGCCAGGTGCTCCAACTGGTCCGTCCTGCCCTTGACGTGCCGGCGGACCTTGGACTCGAACGGCTCGTCGCCCGTGTCCGACACCTGGGGCACGGCGAACGGGATCTCCCCTTCGGCGCTGTCCAAGTGGCCGGTGCGATAGCCGTTGCGGTAGCCCCGCGCCTCGGCGGCGCCGCCGCCTTCACGCCGGTAAAAGCCGCGGCCCAGGAACTCGCCCACCTCGCGTTCCAAGGCCTCCTCGACGATCCGCCGCACGCCCAGGCGGATCAGTTCCGAGCGGACATCGCCGCCGGAGCCGCCGGACAGGAGCTCACGGATGGACTGGTCGGTCCGCACGGACGCTGGTACTCTCTTGGCCACGGGGCCTCCTTGTTTGCGTCACCAGCACCAAGGATGTGCCCCGTCTCTTTTTCCAGCAAGCTTAGGACTTCAGCACCTGCATCGGCACTCCTCTTGCCGTCGCTCGATGCGTAAATAGTGGTGGGAATTATGCACTTGACAAAGTAGCCCCAAGGTTGCGATAATGCCCCGG
>CADCTO010000085.1 GCA_902805585.1 uncultured Armatimonadota bacterium
GCTTGCTCGCGGCAGGAACGGGCAGCGCGGGGAACGGCCGGTGCGGCTCGGTCTGGTACCAGTAGGCGACCGACGCCATGTCCAGCGTCAGCACGTTCGCGTGCCCGTGCTCGATGCTCGCGCGCAGGCTCCGGGTGAAGCGGATGGGGTCCTCGATGTGGAACCGGTAGCAGTGCGTCTTCCCGAGCCAGCCGAATCGCTCGGAGTACGGCCCGCCGTCGCCGGGGATCTTGCCGAAGCCGAAGTAGGGGTGCTGGTACGGCTCTTTGGGACACCAGCTCATGTTGAAATAGTCCTCGGTGCCGGTCCCATGGGCCGACCCCGGCCACGGCTCTCCGTCCACGAGGAACATGTCGTCGCCCTCGCCGTACCAGATCGGCGACGGGCAGTTGACGTAGTAGTTCACCCCGACGAAATGCCCACGCCCTTCGATCTCTGCGAAGACATAGTTGTGGGCGTCGGACGGGTTGTTCGGCGTCGGCCCCAGCGTGCTCCACTCGTTCTCGACGTTCCCCTGCTCGGATTCGGGCGCGGTCAGCTCCTGGTTGTACCACGCGTGGAAGCGGCCCTGGTCGTCCGGGAGCGAATCCAGTTCTTCGTAATCGAGGTAGTAGTAGAACGAGGAGACGGCTTCCGTGCCCTGGTTCTCGATGGTGACGCGCGCGCCGCTGCCGAACGGCATCGGGAAGTAGCAGACGTGCGCGTGGCCGTCCTTGGGCGCGGCGGCCAGCGGCAGCGAGACGAAGTTGTAGTGCTGGCCCCAGCCCTGCCCGAAGAAGTCGCCCAGCGGCGCCTCGACGCTCGGGTGCTCTTCGCCGTCCCAGTAGGCGCGCAGGATGAGGTTGCGGCGGTACAGGGGGTCCGGGGAGGAGACGGTGATCCAGATGTGCTTCACGCAGCCAGCTCCAGAGATGTCGGCGAGGGTGAACGTTTCGCCGACGGGAATCGGGACGCGGTCCGAGTTGCCGCCCGTGTGGTCATAGGAGGAGACGCGGCGGGTGCGGGCGTCGCGCAGCGTGGCGAGGCCGGAAAGGGGGCTGTGCATAACGGGAACGGCTCTCCTGTGAACGGTCGCGGGGCGGTCGTCGCCCCGCGCCTTTTGTTCGGCCGGACCACGGGGTTTTCCTGCTGGGCTAGGCCCCCACCGTGGGGGCCTAGCCCAGGCGGCGGTGGTACACCAGCCACTCGACGGTCAGGAGCGCCAGAACGGCGGCGGCGATCCAGGGCCAGACTTCGCGGCGGACGGGGACGCGGGGGGCGTTCGGCTTCTGGGCGTCCGCGGCGTCGGCGATCAGGAAGGTCGGGGCGGCGACGGGAGTGACGTTCGACTCGGCGGGGTTGAGTAGTGAAACGGCGAACGTCTGCTTCCAGTCTTTGCCGGCCGCCTCGTAGACGCCGACCACGTTGGCGCGGTCGTACAGGGCGGGAGTGCCGGGGGCGGCCAGTCGGTCGGTGCGGCCGTCCGGTCGGCGAATCGACAGCGGTCCCTGTTCCGGCGTCGCGGCCAGAGGAACGACCTCACCCGCGTGGTAGACGCCGCTCGTATCGCCGGGCCGGGCGGTCAGCCACTCCAAACAGTTGGCGAGGAAGACGGGGAACGCGATGCGCAGGGGCATGTCCGAATCGAAGACCGAGAAGCCGACATAGACGGCGCGGGTGTCGCCCTGCTCCCCGGCGACGATCAGCGGCCCCTTGTCGGTTTCGGCCAGTGTCACGGCCCAGGGCGCCGGCGCGATGGCGCGCGCCCGGCGCAGGTGGACGTTCGCCAGGTCCACGAAACGCATCAGGGGGTGCGTGCGGCTCCAGTCCAGGATCTGCGGCTTGTCCACGTCCGCCCCGGTGATGTTGGCCGGCATCCCGGCGCCCGGCGTCCCGCCCCAGAACAGGTAGCGGCCCGGCGGCAGGTCACGGGGCGCGGAGTTGCTGTCGAACACGGTCAGGTCGTGGCCGGGGCCCGGCTTGTAGCCGCCGGGTGCGACGACATCGACCGTGACGCGCGGGTCGGTGTTCAGGGCGCGCTCCAGGAACAGGTTGCCCTCGGAAACGAGCAGCGCCTTGATCCGGCGGCGCGGCGGCAGCGTCATCACCGCCGTGTCGTCGGCGGCCAGGTCGTCTCGACCGTCGATCCGGGCGGAGACGACGCCGCCGGCGCGGGCGCCCACCTGGTCGAACGTTTCGGACTTGCTCGCGCCGGCCGCGAGCGTGACCTCGTGCGCGTCGACGAGCCGGTCGCCGACCCGGATCTCCAGCGGGAACGTGCGCGGCTTCCTGCCGAAGTTCTGGACCGTGACGAACGCCTGCCGGCTCTCCCCGATCAGCGTGTCGCGCACGTCGAAGGCGGTGACGGCGACGTTCTCGGCGCGCTTGCCGACGGGCAGGAACTGCAAGGTGGCCCCGCCCAGGCTCATCTCGTCCAGGCTGCCCCAGGCGCCGTCCGAGATCACGGTCACCTGTGCCTGAGACCGCGACGAGATCTGGTTGGCGGCGAACGAGATCGCCTCGCGCATGTCGCCCGTCGCGTCCGTCGGCCGCGCCGCGTTCAGGGCGCGCAGCAGCTTTTCCGTGTCCGCCGTCAGCGTTTGCAGCACCACGGGCTTTTCCGCCGCCAGGACGAGGAGTGCCTGGTCGCCCGGCGCTTTGCGGCGCAG
>CADCTO010000086.1 GCA_902805585.1 uncultured Armatimonadota bacterium
TGCCGTACTCGGGGTCGGTGAACCCGCCGTGCGGCACGATCTGGTGCGTGTCGCGCCGATCACCGCCCAGAACCGCGTTCTCGGCCGCGATGCGCGCCTCGTCGTTGGCGCTCTGTACCAGCAGCATGCGGCCGGAGATGTCGCCGGCCGCCCAGACGTGCGGCGCGCTCGTCGAGCGCAGCGTGTCGTCCACCTTCACGTAGCCGCGCTCCGTCTCGATTCCGGCGGCGGGCAGGTTCAGGGCGTCGATGTTGCCCGGCCATCCCACCGCCAGGACGACCACCTCGGCCCGGAGCGTGCACTCCGGCGCCTCCTTCTCGTGCCGGTAGCACGCCAGAAGCCCGTCTCCGGCCCGCTCGATCCGCTCCACGCCGTTGATGCCCGGCAGGACACGGATGCCGTTTCGTCCGAAGCCTTCCATCACCGCCCGCGACACCATCTCGTCCTCGCCGGGCAGCAGGCGCGGCGCGGTCTCCATCAGCGTCACCTGCTCCACGCCGAACGCCCGCAATACCGACGCGATCTGGCAGCCGGTGGCAGCCGCGCCCACCACCACGACCGAACGGGGCAGGTGGGCCAGGTTCCAGATGTCGCTGTGGGTCCACGCAAGCTCCGACCCCGGGAAGTCCGGGCGGCGCGCATGCCCGCCCGCGCACAGCAGGAACTTTCCGGCCCGCAGCTCGCCCGCCCGCGGCGTCGCGAGCGTGTGCGCATCGATGAAACGGGCCTCGCCCGCGTCCGCCAGAACCGTCACGCCCGCCGCCGCCAGGTGTTCGGGGAGCTGCTTCTTCGCGTGCACCTGCTCCACGACCGCACGCGTTTTGGCGATGAGCGCGGCCATGTCGACCGTCGGGCGGCAGGGCGACAGGCCGTAGTCGGCGAACTGCTCGGCATCGCGCACCAGGCGTGCCGCTTTCGCCAGCACGCGTGTCGGCACGCAGCCGTCGTTCGTGCACGTCCCGCCCATCTTGCCCCGCTCGACCAGCGCGACACTGGCCCCCAACTCCCGCGCCCGCAGCGCCGCCGTCACCCCCGCCGGCCCGCCGCCAATCACGATCAGGTCGTACGCATCCATGGTAAACAGCGCCTCCCAAAAACAAGGCCCGCGGCAGAACTGCCGCGGGCCGTAAACAACGGTAGGCGAACGCCTAGCCGCCGGACTGCATCTGGCGCGCTTTTTCGATCACCTCGTCGATGCCGCCGACCATGTAGAAGGCCTGCTCGGGCAGGTCGTCGTGGTTGCCGTCGAGGACGGCGCGGAACGAGCGGACCGTCTCCTCCCGCGGGACGTACTTGCCGGGCGTGCCGGTGAACTGCTCGGCGACGAAGTTGGGCTGCGACAGGAAGCGCTGGATCTTGCGGGCGCGCGACACGACCAGCTTGTCCTCGTCGGAAAGCTCGTCGATGCCCAGGATCGCGATGATGTCCTGGAGCTCCTTGTAGCGCTGGAGGATCTGCTGCACGCCGCGGGCGACCGCGTAGTGCTCCTCGCCGACGATGCGCGGGTCCAGGATGCGGCTGGTCGAGACCAGCGGGTCGACCGCGGGGTAGATGCCGATCTCGGTCAGCTTGCGCTCCAGGTACGTGGTGGCGTCCAGGAAGGCGAAGGTGGTGGCCGGGGCCGGGTCGGTCGGGTCGTCGGCCGGGACGTAGATGGCCTGGACCGAGGTCACGGAGCCCTTGCGGGTGGACGTGATGCGCTCCTGGAGGGCGCCCATCTCACTCGCCAGCGTCGGCTGGTAGCCGACGGCGGAGGGCATGCGGCCCAGCAGGGCGGACACTTCGGAGCCGGCCTGCGTGAAGCGGAAGATGTTGTCCACGAACAGCAGCACGTCCTGGCCCTGCTCGTCGCGGAAGAACTCGGCCATCGTCAGGCCGGACAGGGCGACGCGCAGGCGCGCGCCGGGCGGCTCGTTCATCTGGCCGAAGACCATGGCGGTCTTGTCGATGACGTGCGCCGTGTTGCCCTGCGAGTCCTTGTACTCGGCCTCGGACATTTCGAGCCACAGGTCGTTGCCCTCGCGGGTGCGCTCGCCGACGCCGGCGAAGACCGACACGCCCGAGTGCTGCACGGCGATGTTGCGGATAAGCTCCTGGATGAGGACCGTCTTGCCGACGCCCGCCCCGCCGAACAGGCCGATCTTGCCGCCCTTGAGGTAGGGGCACAGCAGGTCGATGACCTTGAGGCCCGTTTCCAGCACCTCTGCCTTGGTCGCCAGGTCCTCGAACTGGGGCGCGGGCCGGTGGATCGGGTACGACTTGGCCGTCGTGACCGGGCCGCGCTGGTCGATGGGGTGGCCGAGCAGGTTGAAGACGCGGCCGAGGGTTTCGGAGCCGACCGGCACGGTGATCGGCGCGCCGGTGTCGATGGCCGCCTCGCCGCGCGTCAGGCCGTCGGTCGAGGCCATGGCGACGCAGCGCACGACGTCGTTACCCAGGTGCTGCGCCACCTCGACGATCAGGTCGTCGGTCGCGGCGCCCGCGGCCTGGCCCACGCCGATGTTGGCGGCGGCCCCGTCGCCGCCCGCGGCATGGCCGTTGCCGTTGCCCTTGGCGACGGAGCCGTCCATGGCGTGGCGCGGGATGCGCACGGCGTTCAGGATGTCGGGAAGCTGGCCGGGTGCGAATTCGACGTCCACGACCGGGC
>CADCTO010000087.1 GCA_902805585.1 uncultured Armatimonadota bacterium
GCGTCTATGGCCCTGAACGCGGCGGCGCGCCTGCCGCGCGAAGAGGACGCCTCATGATACACCCATGCTATACGACTGCGGCCGTCGCCGGGCTGCTGGGCGTCGCCCTCGGGTGCACGCCCGGCCCGGCCGCCATCGCTGCGCAGACAAAGCCGGCCGCGTTCCCCGCACCGCCTACCGTGCCGACACGCATCCCGTTCTCGGACGAGGTGGCCGGGCGCCGGCTCCTGTACGCCGCCCGCGACGCCTACCGCGCGGCGCCCGGCCTGCGCTTCTCCGCCGAACTGGCGACGCTCACGGACGACGGGAAGCAGGTCACCAGAAAGGCGGCGACCGAAGTCATCGCCGCGGAGCCCGGGGCGCGGCGCCTGTCGCTGACGCACACCGAAACGACCGGGACCGGCGACAAGCGGCTGCGGCGCTTCGTCTCGAACGGCAGCGACCTCGTCGCCACGGAGTTCCTGTCAGGGCCGGGCCGCAAGGAGCCGGAGCGGACGTTCGTGCGCACGCCCCTCAGCCGGGAGGACACGCTGACGGCAGCCCTGGAGATGGTGCGCCGGGAGCCCGAGTCGCTGGCCGGCGTCTGGCTTTTGAAGAACGACCCGCCCGTACAAGGCGTCGCGTGGCGCGGCAAGCAACTGGCCGTCAACGGCATCGCCGCCGACGAAGTGTGGGAGACCGGCGACCGGGACCCGGAACGCCGAGACGACAACGCGCGCGAACGCCGCGTCCGGACGCGCCGATACCTGCTCGACGCGCGGACGCGCCGCCTGCTGCGTTTCGAGGAGTGGCAGACCGCGGAGCCGCTGAGCGCCGCCGCCGCCCGCAACGCCAGGAACCGGTCCCCCCGCCGAACCTACCGCCGCGAAAACTACACGAACGCGCGGGCCGCCGTCCCGATGCCCGCGACGCTCTGGGCGCAAAGCGTCCCCTCCACCTACAGGGAGGTCGCCCTGCCGGGCGGGTCGCTGCCGGAGACCGGCGGCCCGAAGTCCGTCGATCCCGAGGCCTGGCGCCTGCTGGCGAAGTGGGCGACGGCGCAGGAGCGGCTGCTGTCGTACTACGCGCGGATCGAGCTGAGCACGCGTCAGGAGCAGGCCCACCCGGAAGCGCGCCCGCCGCGCGGGCGCGACGACGGCAGCATCCTGTATACGGTCTGGCTGCGCAAGCCGGACCGGGTCCGTGTGACGGTAGACACGACGGGGCCGCCCGAGCGCCGGAGCCGCTCTCTGGTCGCGGTGGCCGACGGTCGCGAGGTGACCGTCCACGACCGGCAGCGGGGCCGCGTCCGCAAGGTGTCGCAGCGCGACGGTGGGGGCGAACTGAGCAACCGGCTGGACCGGGCCGGGTTCGACGATGACGCCGACGCAGTCGCCTGGCTGCTGGACGAGCTGCCCGACGCGTACGAAGCGGCGCGCACCCAGGGGCGCCAGTCGCTCGATGGGGAACCCGTCGACGTGCTGGAACTGGTGCAAACCTCGTCACGGGAAAACGACGGCCGCGTCGTGCAGTCCACGACCACACGGACGATCGCGCTGGCCGCGGACGGCCTGCCCCGCCAGATCGAGCAGCGGCAGGCGCGCTCGATCAGCGGCCTGTTCGAGCGCGACCAGCCCGCCGACCAGATCACCACGGCGCGTTACCGCCAGGTGCGCGTGGACCAGGAGCCGCCGGGCGGGACGTTCGTCTTCGTGCCGCCCGCGAACCTCCCGACCCGGGACCGGCCCGGCCGGCGCGGCGGCGGATGAGGCCCTTCCTCTTTCCGCACCCCTTCCGCCGGGGCCTTGTTCTGGCCGGGCTGCTCGTCGCGGCGGCGGCGGCGGCGCCGTTCGGCGGCGTCACGTACGCGGCCGACTCCGCGGCGCCGCGCCGTACGATCCGGGAAGTCGCCGCGGGAGTCCGGCTGATCCAGGAGATCACCCCGGCCGCCGCGCCCGACGGCCCGCTCGTCGTGACCGTGCTCCAGGTGGACGTGAAGGCGCCCGGCGTGCGGGTCGAGGCCGCGCTGGGGCAGGACCGGGTCTGGGGCGCGGACCCGACGCAGGGCCGGGAGGCGGTGTCCCGCCTCGCCGCCCGGCGGAAGGCCGTCGCGGGCATCAACGCCGGTTTTTTCCCGTTCGCCGGCAACCCCATCGGCATCCACTTCGAGGGCGGCGACCTGGTGACCGAGCCGAACAGCCGGACCGCCGTCTCCCTGCTGCGAGACAACAGCGTCCGCTTCAACCGCTTCGCCTACGCGGGCACGGCGCGGGCGCCGGGCGGGGCCGCCTACTCCATCAGCGGCCTCAACCGCCGTCCGGGCAAGGACGACACGCTGCTGTTGTACACGCCCCGGTTCTTCCACGCCACCCTGCCGGCCCCCGGGCGCGTCGAAGCGGTCCTTTCCGGTATCGCCGCCCCGCTGGTCCCCGGCCGTGAATACACGGGCACGGTGACGTCGCTCGCGGAGGGCGGGGCGACGCCGCTGGCCGCCGGCACCGCGGTCGTTTCGGGCGGCGGCGCTGCGGCCGCGTTCCTCAGGAACCATCTGGCGACCGGGGCCACGCTCACGTTCCGGCTGGACCAGGACGCGCTCGGCGACGGCGGGGCGCCGGTCTGGACCGACTGGAGCCGGGTGCGCGACGCCGTGGCGGGCGGGCCGCGGCTGCTTACCGAAGGGCGCGTCACCATCAACGCGGCCGAAGAGCGGTTCTCGGCGGATTTCGTCGGGGCGCGCCACCCCCGCACGGCCGTCGCCACGACGCAGGAAGGGGCGCTGCTGCTCGTTTCCGTGGACGGGCGTCAGAAAACGCTGAGCCGGGGGGCGAGCCTGCCCGAACTGGCGGCGATCTTGTTGAAGTTCGGCGCGTGGAACGCGGTCAATATGGACGGGGGCGGATCGACCGCACTGGTGACGCGGGATACGCTCGCCAACTCGCCCTCGGACGGCAGGGAGCGCCCGGTCGCGAACGCGCTGCTGGTGTTCGCGCCGGTCCCTTCCGCCGCCCCGCGGCGTCCGCTCACCCTGCGCGTCAGCGCTCCCGGCCGGCCGTTGACCGTCGGCGAGTCCACGGCGTTCACGCTGACGGACGCGTCCGGTCTGGACCTGACGGACCACCCGCGGGCCGTCTGGGGAACGCTGGGCGGCGTCGGTTTCGTAGACCAGGAGGGCAGATTCCGCGCCCTGCGGTCGGGGGCGGGCACGGTACAGGTCGCCTTCGGCGACGAAGTGCTCCGCGCCCCGGTGACCGTGGTAGGCGCGCCGGCGATCGCGCCGGCGCCGCCCCTTCCGGGCAAGGCAACGGACGCGGCCCCGCGTCCGTGACGGACCGTCCGGAGTCTCCCCGCGGCGTGGTTGCTTGACGGCTTCACGCGCGTTTTGTTATAATGACCAACATTCGCCCGCAGTAACGACCCTTCCGGGGTCCGTGAGGAACGATTGCAATGACGAACCTTCCCCGCCGCGCCCTGGGCGTGACAGCCGCCCTGCTCGGCGTCGGCATACTGGCAAGCACTTACGTCGTCCGGGCGGCGGACTCGCCGCTCCTGCGCGGCGATCTCCAGCGCTCCGGCGTCGCCGGGGAACCGCTGACGCCGCCGCTTTCCCTCCTGTGGCGCTTCACGGCCAGCCCACTGCGCAACAACTCCAGCGCCCCCGCCATCGTCGGCGACACGGTCTACTTCGCGACGGGGGCCACCCAGAACGGGGGCGGCGTTCTCTACGCGCTGGACGCGAAGACGGGCGCGCAGAAGTGGCGCTACCCGAGCCAGGGCGGCGTGGCCGGGGCCGTCTTCCAGACCGCGCCGCTCGTCGAGGGCGGCCTCGTCTACATCGGCGCCTCCGACGGCAACATGTACATCGTGGACGCCACCTCCGGCGAGCTGTCGCGCACGTTCAAGACGGGCGGCTCCATCCTGTCGTCCCCGGCCATCTCCAGCGGCGTGCTCCTGTTCGGCTCCAACGACGACATCCTGCACGCCCTGGACGCCAAAGCGTACACGGGCGTGTGGCGTCAGCAGTACAGGACGGGCGACAACGTGAACTCGGCGCCGGTCATCGCCGACGGCATGGTGTTCGTGACCTCGGCGGATCAGCACATCCACGCGATCAACCTGGCGACCGGCATCGGGCGATGGCGGTTCCGACTGCCGTTCACGGCGGTCGTCAACGGGCCGGTCTTCTCGGAGAACACCCTGTACGTGCCCGCCGGGCCGCGCCTGCACGCGTTCGCCCCGCGCGCCGGGAACCTGCGCTGGCAGCAGAACCTGCCCAACAACATCGCCGTCCCCCCGGTCGCGCAGGGCGGCATCGTCTATGTGGCCGACCGTGACCGCAACCTGTACGCCCTGCGCTCGAACAACGGGCGGGAGGCCTGGGAGAAGCCGGTGGCGCTGCCCTTCATGCCCGCGGCGGCGCCCACGATTTCCGGGAACGTCCTTTATATCCCGAGCGACCGCAACATGATCTACGCCCTGTCGCGGGAAGACGGCAGGATCCTGTGGGACTATGCCATCAAGCCGTCGACGAACGATGTGGACGCCCGGCCCGCCCCGTTCACCAGCATCTCGGCCCCCCTTGCCATCGCCAACGGCACGCTCTACGCGCTTTCCGACGACGGCAGCCTTTCCGCCTTCCGCACGGACGCGCCGGATTCGACGCCGCCGCTGGCCACGAAGCTGTTCCCGCGTCCGGGTTCCCAGGTTTCGGGCGCCCCGCCGCTGGTGTTCGCCGCCGACCTGGACGACCCGGGCTCCGGCTTCGACCGCGATTCCGTCAAACTGAGGCTGGACGAGCAGGAAGTCGTTGCCACCTTCGACCCCGCGAACAACCGGGTCTACTACCGCACCGGAGCGCAGACGAACGCGGCGAGCAACAACCTGACCAACGGCCGGCACACCGTCACGCTGACCGCCCGGGACTGGCGCGGTAATGTGCGCGAGGAGACGTGGTCGTTCAGCGTGGACAACTCCCTCCCGGCGGCCGTCAACCAGAGCCCCGCGACTCCGGCGGCCCCGCGGCAACCCCGGGTCCGCCCGACGACTCCGCCCGGCGGCCAGCGGCCGGGAGGCCGGCGGCCCGGCGGCGGACGCCCGGACCGGCCGCGACCCGGCAGGCCGAACACACCGCCAGCGCCGCCCAGGCCGAACACACCGCCAGCGCCGCCACTGTAAGGCGCCTGCGGCGCAGGTGAGCGTCGAGGAGAGGCAGAGGGAACATCGGCCCGCTTTCTGCCTCTCCTCGACGCTCGGCCCCCGATCAATAACCACAGGAGACACACGGATGGCGGCGTCAGTGTCGCTTTTTGACGCGGGCATGGACGGATTCTGGGCGTGCCTGCGCTTGGCCATGGCCGAACTGCCGCCGCACCGGCTTCGCGCACTCCTCGACCAGGTTGCTTCGCCCGCCGAAGGACTGTCGCTGACGTCGGCGCAGGTTCGCGGGCCACACGTCGGGCTGACGGAAAAGCAGGCGGCGCGTCTGGCGGAGGCGGTCCGGGCCCCGATCCCGCCCAAGCTGCGCGAGCGGGCCGAAGAGTTCGGCGTTTCGGTTCTCACCTTCCGGGACCCCGCCTACCCGGCCAACCTGCTCCCCCTGACGGACGCGCCCCCGCTCCTGTTCGTGCGCGGCGCGCTCCACCCGGACGACAAGTTTTCGGTCGCGATCGTGGGCTCGCGCCGGGCGACGCTGTACGGCCATAAACAGTCGGAACGGTTCGCACGGGGGTTCGTGGAGCGCGGCCTGGTGGTCGTTTCGGGCGGCGCGGCGGGGATCGACACCGCCGCCCACCGGGGCGCGCTGCGGGCGGGAGGGCGGACCATCGCCGTGCTCGGCTGCGGCGTGGACGTCGCCTACCCGGCCGAGAACCGGGCGCTGTTCGTCGAGATCGTGAAATCGGGCGGCGCCGTCATCTCCGAGTTCCCGCTGCAGACGCTGCCGGAGCCGTGGCGCTTCCCGACGCGCAACCGCATCATCGCCGGCATCGCGCGCGCCACCGTGCTTCTGGAGACGCCGAAAGACTCGGGCGCGCTGATCACGGCCCGGGACGCCGCGAACTACGGGCGCGACGTGTGGGTCGTCCCCGGTCCGGTGGATTCGGGCCGCTCGCGCGGGGGTCATCTGCTTATCCAGGACGGCGCGAACCTGGCCGACGCGCCCGAAGACGTGCTTCTGGGCCTGGGCATCCCTGTCGACACGCCCCCTTCCCTGCGTCCCGCCCCGGCCGCCGTCGCCGCCGCCGAATCCGACGAAGAAGCCGTGTCGGCGGAACCGGCGGCGCTACCGCCGACGCCCGCCAACGTGTCCGCGGAGGAAAGCCGCCTGCTGTCGCATCTCGACCTGACGCCGCGCCATCTGGACGAGGTCGCGCAGGCGGGCGGTCTGGTCGCCGCGCAGGCGACGGTGGCGGCCACGATGCTGGAGATGAAGGGGTTGGTCCGCCGCCTGCCGGGGAACCTTTACGTACGCGTGATCTGAGGATATATAGAAGACCGGAGGAACCATCAATGAGTACAAAAAAGAAGAAGCCGGCCGTTTCGCCCGAAGCGGCAAAAATCCTGGAGCAGTACCGCAACGCCGGCAAGTCCCGACCGGGCGCCGACGGTGAGGGCGTCGAACCCGCCTCCGACGGCGCCGGACCCGCCCGCCCGGTCGCGCCCCCGCACCGCGCCACCATCCAGCGCAGCGGCAACCGCGGGAAGTAGCCCCTCCCCCGTCCCCTCCCCTCGGAAGGGAGGGGGGCCAACAAAAGACGAGGGCCGCTACCCCTACGGGTAGCGGCCCTCGTGTCGTTTCTTCATCTCACCCCTCCCTTCCGAGGGGAGGGGACGGGGGAGGGGCTACTCCTCCTTGATCCGCGCGATCGTCGGGTCGAGGACCATGGTCAGTTTGCCGTTCTCGACGTAGAACTCGCCGGTGGCGACCGAGTCGATCAATGAGCGGTCGTGGCTGGCCATCAGGATCGTGCCGTCGAACTGGGTCAGCGCCTGCTGCAGGACGGCGCGGGCCGCCGGGTCCAGGTGGTTCGTCGGTTCGTCCAGGAGCATCAGGTTCGCCGGGCGCAGCAGGAACTTCGCCAGCGCCACGCGCGAGCGCTCGCCGCCGGACAGCACGGCGACCGACTTGAACACGGCGTCGCCCCGGAACATCAGGCGGGCGAGCAGGCCGCGCGCCTTCTCCTCTTCCTGCGTCGGCAGGTCGTGGAGCGTCTCCTCCAGCACGGTGCGCGACGGGTCCAGCGCCTCCGCCTGGTGCTGCGCGAAGTAGCCGACGCTCGTCTTCGGGTGGACCGACACCTCGCCGCTCGTCGGCTCCACGTCGCCCGCGATGATCTTGAGCAGGGTCGATTTGCCCGCCCCGTTCGGGCCCGTCAGCGCGATCCGGTCGCGGCGCACGACGTCGAGCGTCACGTCGTTCAGCACGGTCTTGTCGCCGTACTTCTTGGTGACGTGGCGGAAGACGACGGGCTCCGGGTTCGAGCGCGGCGCTTCGGGAAGTTCCAGATAGATCGTGCGGGCGGCGCCCCGGGGACGCTCGACCATGTCGATCTTTTCCAGCATCTTCTTGCGGCTCTCGACCACGCCCGCCTTGGACTTGTTGCCCTGGAACTGCTGGATGAACTCGCGCGTCTTGGCAAGCTCTTTCTGCTGCGCTTCCCACTCGGCCTGCTGGCGGTCGCGCTCTTCCTGCTTCATGCGCTGGTAGTCGTCGAAGTCGCCGGTGTAGTCCTTGACCTGGCCGTCCTCCATCTCCAGGATGCGCGTCACGGTCTGGTTCAGGAAGTCCGGGTCGTGCGAGATGAGGACGACCGCGCCGGGGTAGTTCGGGATGTAGTCGTAGGCCAGCCAGAACTTGGCGGCGTCGTCCAGGTGGTTCGTCGGTTCGTCGAGGAGCAGGTAGTCGGGCTCCTGGAGCAGCAGCTTGGCCATGGCGATGCGCATCTGCCAGCCGCCCGAATAGGTGTCCGTCAGCCGGTCCGTCGCGTCCAGCTCGAAGCCCAGGCCGGCGAGCACGCGCCCGATGCGCGCGTCCAGCGTGTGCGCGTCCAGCCGCTGCAGTTCCGAGGTCGCCTTGTCCAATGCCGCGAGGTTGGCCTTGGACGCGCCCGCCTCGGTGCCCATCGCGGAAGCCGCGGCCACGAGCCGCGCCTCGACGTCGGCGATGTCCGGCAGCGCGGTGCGCATCTCTTCGCCGACGGTCACGCCCAGGCGGCACTGCGACTCCTGCGACAGGTAGCCGACGCTGCGCCCGTGGGCGGAGACGGTGCCCTTGTCCGGCTCCATCATCCCGCCCAGGATGCGCAACAGGGTGGACTTGCCGGCCCCGTTGGGCCCGACCACGCCCACGCGCTCGGTCGGTCGTATCAGCAGGGACACGTCCTTGAGAACGTTTTGCGGCCCGAAGCTCTTGAAAATCTTTTCTGCGGTCAGCATTGGTAACGGTTTCCCTTCTCCGTGCTTCCCGCACGGCCTCGTCGTGCCTTGCCGTCCCCGCTCCGTCGCAGGCGGTCCCAGCCCGTAAAAAAGGCGGCCCGCGCATCGGGTCGCCGTTGTTGTCAAAGGATAACACCTTCATTATACCGCACCGGCAGAGGCTTCACAAGGCGGGCTCGGGAAGCTCCGCTGGACGGATGCGTAGCCGCTGGCCGCACGTCTGGTGCCGCTCGCCGTCCCAGGAGTAGGGCGTGAGCGAGAAAGTCTTTCCGCAGCCGGGGCAGAGCACCCAGCCGGGCCGGTGCGGCGCGACCTCCATCGAGGGGTTATCGTTGTCCGGCACCCACGGGTCCTGCACCGTTGGCCGCTGACAATACGGGCAGATCGCCTCCAGACCCATGATGTGCCGGACTGGAGCACCGGATCCATCCCGTTCCCACCGACAGAACCGGCGCGCAATCAGGTACGAGGCGCACACGGGACAACGCTTATCGCCGATCACAAACGTGCGTGACCGTCGACCGGCCCAAGTCGTCAACCAGGCCCTGACTCGGGGCAGGTTCTCGTCCGTCACCCTGCACGGGCGGGAGAAGTCGTAACCCATGGCGCCTCCAAGAGGCTGCCGCCCGGCAGCCACTTCATACCGCACCCGGACGCTACTCGGCCGAGTGCGTCGGGATGGTAGCCGCCCGGACCCGCTCCGCGTCCAGACCTGTCTCATGCAGTACGCGGGCGGCACCCTGCCCTTCTGCGAACAAGCCCAAAAGCAGATGCTCGGTGCCGATGTAGGTGTTGTTCAGCTTACGGGCCTCGGCGTGAGCCAGCTCAATGACTCGCATGGCGTCGGGCGAAAGGTGGAACTCGGCGTCGCCGTTGGTACGGCTTCCCGACAACTCTCGCTCAATATTCGCGCGCAGCCCCTCGACATCAATACCGAGCCGGCGTGTCATAACGCTGAAGGCGACCGTCTGCTCGTCCCGTAGCAGGCCGAGCAACAGGTATTCCGGCACAATCTCAGTCTGCCCCCGCCGTTCGGCTTCCTGTTGGGCGAAGTACACCACCTGCTTCGATTTTTCGGTGTAACGCTCCCACATGACTACCTCCCGCCGATGCGGTGGGCGGTCTGACCGCCCGGTCCGGGACAGGATCATCTCTGCATCCGCGGCAGTACGCACCGGGACCGCCCCGGTCATGTGCGCCAGTTCCCGAACGTCCACACCAGTCGGCAAGTCCCGGAGAAACACAACCCCGCAGCCTGCCTCTCGGAACCGCGGGACGAAATCCGCGTGCCCGCGGAAATCGGCGAGCAGGACGTTCTGTCGGTTCTCGAAGCCCAGGTGGCGGCGCGCCTCCCTTTCCCACCGCGCCGACAGCGCGAAGGCATCGTTGCCGAGGCTCTCGTCGCCGCTAGCCTTATCCAACCCGAGTCTTGAGTTGAAACTGTAGGTCAGCCGTTCTTGTGTAGAATGAAGTCGCCAAACCACTTCCACCGAGGACGACCGACCCAATGGCCAGTATAACCGACCAGATGACTTTCCTCTACTGCTTCTGCGATGACTTCCTCAAGGCGCATCCCGCGCAAGCGGCCTGGCGGCGCTCCAACCACCGCGCGCCGCGCTTCACGGACGCCGAGGTGGTCACCATCGGCCTGATGCAGGGCTGCCTCGGCGTGGCCACGCTCAAGGGCGCCTACCTGATCATCGCCCAGAACTTCGGGCATCTGTTCCCCGGGCTGCCTTGCTACGCCCAGTGGCTGGCCCGCTTGCACAACGTCGCCGCTCTGGTAGGCCGACTCGTCTCTCAGGCGAGGCCGCCCCTCTCGGACAGCCTGTACCTGATAGACAGCAAGCCCATTCCGGTCTGCAAGCCGATCCGCCACGGCCGCGTGCGCCTGCTGCGCGACGAAGACGCCTACTGGGGCAAGAACAAGGCCGGCTGGTACTTCGGTTTCAAGCTGCACGTGCTGGCCCACCACCGCGGCACGATCCTGGGGGCGTTCCTGACGCCCGCCAACTGGGACGACCGGGATGTCGCCGCCGCGCTGGCTGAAGTGGTAGACGCCGGCGTGCTGTTGGCAGACCTGGGCTACCAGGATGCCAAGGAACTGGAGCCGCTGCTCTGGGACGAGTTCGAGTTGCTGCTTCTCACGCCGGCCCAGGCTCCCAAGGGGCAGCGGGCGCTGGTGAGCAGCGTGCGCGGGCGGATCGAGACCTGCTTCTCGGGCCTGTGGAGCCGGTTCGTGGACCGGGTCTTCTCGCGCTCGTTTCACGGCCTGTGGAACACGATCAAGCTCAAGATGCTGCATTACAACCTATGCCAGGCCGGGATCCTGCCGGTCTGAACTCAAGACTCGGGTTAAGATAATGCCGTCCGAGACGACGTGCCCGTTCTGCGTCATAGCCCGGGGCGATCTACCAGCAGGCACAGTGCATGAAACCGAGCGCGTGGTCGCGTTCTTGGATA
>CADCTO010000088.1 GCA_902805585.1 uncultured Armatimonadota bacterium
CGCGATCTGTCCGTAGCGGTCGACCGCCTCGCGGTCGGAGATGCCGTGGTACGGCGCGCCCTAAACCGGAGCGCCGATGGAACCTACATGGCTCGTCAGGTATGCTCACCGCCGTAGTCGGGTGCTTGTAGGAGCGGGGGCATGATCGACCTTGCAGCGGCGCTGACGCGCTGGGAGCTGGATCTGCGGCAAGTCCGCGAGCGGATGTATCGGGCACCGACGCCGCGCGAGCGCGAACGCTGGCACGCCCTCTGGCCGCTAGCGCAAGGCTGGCCCGCCAACAAAGTGGCGGACGTGCTGGAGCGCGAGGCCCACACCATCGGGAGTTGGCTCGCGGCATTCGCCCACGACGGCCCCGCCGCCCTGGCCTTCGAGCAGACGGGCGGCCCCCCCCCGCCCTCGACCCGGACGCCCAGGCCGGGCTGAAGGTGGCGGTCCAGGCGACGCCGGCGGAGGTCGGCATCGCCCTGGCCAACTGGAGCTGGAAGGTGGTGCGCCAGTTCATCGAAGTGCGCGGCGGGGTCCGCCTCTGCCGCAGCGCCTGCACGCGCTACCTCCACCGGCTGGGCTTCGTCTACAAGCGCCCGAAGAAGCGCCTGCTCAAGACCGACGAGGCCAAGCGGGCCGCCTTCGTGGAGGAATACGCCGCCCTGCTGGTCGAAGCGCAGGCGGCCGGGGCGAAGATCTTCTTCGTGGACGAGGCCCACTTCCGGGCCGACGGCGATCTGCACGGGAAGTGGGTTCTCAAGGGCCAGCCCGCCTTGGTCGATTCCAGCTGCCCGCGCTGGGGCGAGAAGGCCGGCTACTACTCGGCGGTCTGCCTGGAGACGGGGGAGACGGCGCACATGGAACTGACCGGCACCAGCTCGTCCGCGACCAGCGCGGCCTTCCTCGCCCATCTGCGCGCGAAGCATCCCGAGCCGCTGATCGTGATCTGGGACAACGGCCCGGCGCACGGGGGCGAGGCCGTGCGGACCTATCTGGCGACGCCCGATCTCGCCCTGCGGGTGATCCGCCTGCCCGCCTACAGCCCCGACTTCAACCCCGACGAGGCGATCTGGGCCTGGGCGCGCGAGGAGGTGACCGCCAACACCTGCCTGGGCACCAAGGCCCAGGTGCAGGAGAAGATGGCCCGGTTCTTCGCCGGGCTCGGGAGCCGCACCGCCGAAGTCCAGTCCCGCTGCCGCCGCAAGCTGCAAGCACTGGCCGAGGCCGTAGCCATACCGTCGTCGGAGTCGCATCAAGAGGCCCTCTATGTAGATCCCATCGGCGCTTCGGTTTAGGGCTTGCTGCAGAAATAGCTATCCCGCTACTGGTACACTGGCGCAGCCGGGGCGTGTGCTGGTTGCGGGAGGAGGGCACGGTGGAGTTGACGGAGCCGGTCAAGGCGTTGCTGCGGGAGGCCGCGCAGGTGCTCACGGGGAGCGAGCGGCGGCGCTTCCTGGCGCGCACGGTCGAGGAACTCGGCCCCGGCGGGCAGCGCCGCGCGGAGCGCGAGCTGGGCTGGAGCCGGGTGACGATCCGCAAGGGGCAGCGCGAGCTGGCCAGCGGGTTCGCCTGCGTCGACGGCTTCGCGTTGCGCGGGCGCAAGCGCGCCGAGGCGCACCTGCCCACCCTGCTGGCCGACCTGGAGGCCGTCGTCGCCGGCCAGAGCCAGGCCGACCCGTCGTTCCGCACGACGCGCCTCTACACGCGGCTGACCGCCGCCGAGGTGCGCCGCCAGCTGATCGCCCAGCAGGGCTACACCGACGCGGAACTGCCGTGCGTGCAGACGATCGGCGCGAAGCTGAACGCGCTGGGGTACCATCCCCAGGCCGTGGCCAAGAGCAAGCCCCAAAAAAGATCGCCGCGACCGACGCCATCTTCGCCGAGGTGAGCGCGGTCAACCGGGCGGCGGACGCCGCGCCGGAGGTGCTGCGGGTGTCCATGGATGCCAAGGCGACGGTGAAGCTCGGCCCCTTCTCGCGCCGGGGGCGGAGCCGTGTGCCGGTCGCCGCCGCCGACCACGACTTCCAGCCGATGGGGGCGGTGACGCCGGTGGGGCTGCTGCTGCCCGAGCTGGACGAGCTGTTCCTCTACGCGGTGACCTCGCGCGTGACCAGCGACTGCCTGGCCGACCGGCTGGCGCAGTGGTGGGAAGGCGTGCGCGAGCGCTTCGCGCACATCACGACCCTCGTCCTCAACCTGGACAACGGGCCGGAGAACCACAGCCACCGCACCCAGTTCGTCGCCCGGCTCGTCCAGTTCGCGGCCACCTACGGCGTGACCATCCGCCTGGCCTACTACCCGCCCTACCACAGCAAGTACAACCCGGTCGAGCGCTGCTGGGGCATCCTGGAGCAGCACTGGAACGGGAGCCTGCTCGACTCGCTCGACGCCGTCCTGGCATTCGCCGCCACCATGACCTGGAAAGGCGCGCGCCCTGCCGTGACCCTGGTGACGACGACCTACGAGCGCGGCGTGACGCTGACCAAAGCGGCGATGGCGGAGGTGGAGGCCTGCCTCGTCCGCCACCCCACCCTCGGCAAGTGGTCCGTCGACATCCTGCCGTCCCCGGCGCACCGGGATAGCTAACTCTGTGGCCAGCCCTTAGAGATGCGGGCGGCGGGCGAGAAGTTCGATCGTGCCCGTGTTCCAACT
>CADCTO010000089.1 GCA_902805585.1 uncultured Armatimonadota bacterium
CCTGGATGTAGCACGTCCGCGTGCGATGGCCGTAGTCGGCGGCGCGCTCGCCATCCTCGGCCACTTCATCCGCATCGTGGTGTCGGTGTTGCTCATCCTGCGTCCAGCTGCGGGCGTCGACGCGCCCATTGTCGTCACCATTGTGCTGATGTTCCTCGGGATGGGCCTGCTGGGCATCGCCACCCTGCGCGGGAAGCAGCTAACCGGCTGGCAGGCGTGGGCGCCGCTCCTTACCGTTGTGGCTGGGTTCATCGCTGCGTCGACCTATTCGAGCGATAAGCACATCCACTTCATCCTCATCGGCCTCTTCTGGGGCCTGCCGTGGCTGCTCGTCGGCTCCATCGTCTTCAGGCAGGCAAACAAGCGGGGTGAAGTCGCCCCGGCCCCGTCGTCCGGGGCAACCGCGACAACCTAAACCGAGAGCAGGAGTGCGGGGCATGGCCGAGATTGCGGCGTTCCTGGCGTCTTGGCAGGTGGATACGCAGCACGTCCGTGAGCGCATGTACCGCGCCCCGACGCCGCGCGAGCGGGAGCGCTGGCACGCCTTGTGGCTGCTGGCGCAAGGCTGGTCCGCCAACAAGGTCGCGGAGCTCCTGGAGCGTGACGCCCACACCATCGGGGGCTGGCTTGCGGCCTTCGAGCGCGATGGCCCCGCAGGTCTGACCTTCGAGCAGACCGGTGGTCCCCCCCCGCCCTTGGGGCCGAGGCCCAGGCGGGACTGAAGGTGGCGGTGCAAGCCGCGCCGACGGAGGTCGGCATCGACCTGGCCAACTGGAACTGGAAGGTAGTCCGGCAGTTCATCGCGGAGCGCTGCGGCATCCGGCTCTGCCGCAGCGCCTGCACGCGCTACCTGCACCGGCTGGGCTTCGCCTGCAAGCGCCCGAAGAAGCGCCTGCTCAAGGCCGACGACGAGACGCGCGCCGCCTTCGTGGCCGAGTATGTCGCCCTGCTGGCGGAAGCCCAGGTGACCGGGGCGAAGAGCTTCTTCGCGGACGAGGCCCACTTCCGGGCCGACGGCGACCTGCGCGGGAAGTGGGTGCTCAAGGGTCAGCCCGCCCTGGTCGACTCGACCTGCCCGCGCCGGGGCGAGAGGGCCAGCTACTACTCGGCGATCTGCCTGGAAACCGGGGAGGTCGAGCACATGGAGCTGACCGGGACCAGCTCGTCCGCGACCAGCGCCGCCTTCCTCAAGCAGTTGTGCGCCAACCACCCCGGGCCGCTGATCGTGATCTGGGACAACGGCCCCGCCCACGGCGGCGACGCGGTGCGGGAGTACCTGGCCACGCCCGACCTCGCCCTGCGCCTGGTCCGCCTGCCCGCCTATAGCCCGGACTTCAACCCGGACGAGGCGATCTGGGCCTGGGCGCGCGAGGAGGTCACCGCCAACACCTGCCTCGGGACGAAGGCGGCGGTGCAGGAGCGCATGCAACGGTTCTTCGCCGGGTTGCCGGGCCGGGCCTCCGAGGTCAAATCCCGCTGCCGTCGCAAACTGCAAGCGCTCGCCGAGGCGCTGGCCGGCCCGTCGCCCGAGTCCCATCAGGAGGCCCCCTATGTAGATCCCATCAGCGCTTCAGTTTAGTACACGCGGGCTGAAATAGCCCGCCGGTTCAGGCGACGAGGGCCTTGCCTTGGGCGGTCCACCGGAAGGGCTTGGCCATCGTGCGGTTGTAGTAGGCGATGAAGGCCAGCACCGTGGCCTCCAAGTCGGCGACCGAGGTGAAGGAGCTGCGCCGCAGGAGCTTGCGGGTGAGGATGCTCAGCCAGATCGCGATCTGGTTGAGCCACGACGAGTGCTTGGGGGTGTAGTGGAAGACGATGCGGTGGCGGGGGTCGCGCGGGAAGGCGGCGCGGCTGGGCTGGGTGGCGCGGATCCCGTACTTGCCCTTGACGCCGAGATCGAGGTCGCCCCCGGCGTCGGCCGCAACGAAGCGCACCAGCGACTCGGATTGGTGGATGTTGAGGTTATCGACCACGAAGTGCCAGCGCGTCGCCGCCGGGTCGGTGGCGACGGTCCGCCGGATGTGGGCGAGGAAGTCGGCCGCGGTGCGGGTCGGGCCGCAGGAGGGTGCCACGACCTCGCCGCTGACGACGTCGCGGTTGACGATGCAGGTGCGCGTGCCGTGGCGCACGTACTCGAACTCGCGCCGCTCGACCCGGCCGGGGGCCGGCGGCAGGCCGGGGTGCTTGCGCTCCAGCGCCTGCACGCCGGTCAGCTCGTCCGTGCTCATGATGCGCTCCCCCCGCGCCGCCAGCACCGGTGCCGCCTGGTACAGCCCGTTCACGTCGGCCATCTTGGCGGCGAGATCCGCGTCGTCCGGCGGGGTCAGCCAGTAGCGGACGCGGTGCGGCTGGCGGTCCCCCTTTTGAGCAGCCGCGCGGCGTGGCGCGGCGAGATCGCCGACAGGATGCCGCGCGCAACCACCTCATCGGCGACCTCGCGGCCGGTCCACTGGCTGATCGGCCGGCCCGACGCGCCCGGTGCCTCGCAGGCCAGCGCCACGATCTGGCAGACCTGCGCGGCGCCGAGGTGCGCCGGTGCGCCGCTGCGCGGGGCGTCGGTCAGCCGCTCTTCCACGCTCAGGTCGGCCAGGGCCACCGGCTGCAACCCCAGCCAGCGCCCGCGCCACCGC
>CADCTO010000090.1 GCA_902805585.1 uncultured Armatimonadota bacterium
TGTTCGAGGCCATCGGGGCGAACGCCGCGGGCAAGATGAGCGACGCGGAGCTGCTCGAGATCGAGAACGCCGCCTGCCCCGGGGCCGGCGCGTGCGGCGGCCAGTACACGGCCAACACCATGGCCACCGTGATGGAGATCATCGGCCTCGCGCCCATGGGCACGGCCTCGCCGCCCGCCGTGGACCCGCGCAAGGGCGACGCCGCCGTCCGCTGCGGCGAGATCGTCATGGACGTGCTGCGGCGCGACCTGAAGCCGCGCGACATCCTGACCCGCGCCGCCTTCGACAACGCCATCGCCTGCGTCGCCACGACCGGCGGCTCCACCAACGCCGTCCTCCACCTGATGGCCTTAGCCAAAGAGGCCGGCGTCGAGCTCGCCCTGGACGATTTCGACCGCATCTCCGCCCGCACGCCGCTGATCGCGGACCTGATGCCGGGCGGCAAGTACACGGCCGTCGAGGTGGACCGCGCCGGCGGGATGGGCGTCATCGCCCGCCGCCTGCTGGAAGGGAACTTCGTGGACGGGAGCGCAATCACCGTGACGGGCCGGACCCTCGCCGAGGAGGCGGAAAGCGCCGCGGCCGAGACCGAGGGCCAGGACGCGATCCACCCGCTGTCGGCGCCGCTCAAGCCGACGGGGGGGCTGGTCATCCTGCGCGGCAGCCTCGCCCCCGAGGGCGCCGTCGTGAAGATGGCGGGCCACGAGCGGACGTACCACAAGGGCCCCGCCCGCGTCTTCGACTCGGAAGAGGACGCCATGGCCGCCGTGACCGCGCGGCAGATCCAGGCGGGTGACGTGGTCATCATCCGCTACGAGGGCCCGCGCGGCGGCCCCGGCATGCGCGAGATGCTGGGCGTCACCGCGGCCATCGTCGGCGAGGGCCTGGGCGAAAGCGTCGCCATGGTCACCGACGGCCGCTTCTCCGGCGCGACGCGCGGCCTGATGATGGGCCACGTCACCCCCGAAGCCGCGCGCGGCGGCCCCATCGCGGCCGTGCGCGACGGCGACGAGATCGAGATCGACACGGACGCCCGCCGCATCGACCTGCTCGTGCCCGCCGAGGAGGTGCAGGCGCGGCTGCGCGCCTGGTCTCCGCCCGCCCCGCGCTACGCCGGGGGCGTGTTCGGCCGCTATGCCGCGCTCGTCTCGTCGGCGTCTGAGGGCGCGGTGCTGGTGACGCCGGCCTTGTGAGCCCTCACCCCACCGGTGACAGCCCGGCCAGCAGGCGGCGTATCTCGGTCATGGGGTCATAGGGCACCGGGCGCACAGGCGCGTCCGAAGCCGCCCCGGCGTCCGCATTCCAGCCAAACTCGCCCGCCAGCAGCAGGCCGGACAGCGGGCGGGCGACGTTGTCCACCAGCGTCGGCGCCCACGAGTTCCAGGTCGAGCCGATCAGGCCCTCGCAGCCCCGGCGGTGTGCGGCGCGGGCGAGGCGGGCGAGGTTATCGCGGTGGTACTTGGCCGACCCGGTGGCCCAGACCGGGAAGTTCCGGCCGACGAACGGGTCGAGGACGGGGAAGTCGGGCCGGTCGTCGTAGTCCCACGGGCAGACGATGGTGCCGGTCGGGACGCGGTGGAGCAGCCCCCTCCCCTGCGCTTTGCGGTCATAGCGGGGGAGCATGTCGGGCCAGAACGCGACGCGCGGGAAGCCCAGCCGCCGCGCGTCCTCGTGCAGGTCGGCGAGGTGGCGCAGGAACACGTCGGCTTCGCCCTCTTTCGCGCGCGTCGGCAACGTCCCCACTTCGTCGAGGCCGACGTGCAGCGGCGGCAGCCCGGTCCCGAGCGGCGAACCCGGCGGCAGGGGGCCGAACGCGTCACGCAGGTCCGCCATCAGGTCGCGCAGGAGCGGGCGCAGGCCCGGGGCGTCCGGCCGGTACGTCTCCCCCTTCGGCTTGACCAGCCATTCCGGGTGCCCGTGCCCGACCAGCGAGTACTGGTGCGACAAACATTGCAGGTGCGGGACCATCGCGATCCCCCGCGCCCGCCCGAGATCGCACAGCCCCTTCAGTGCGTCGAACGGGAGCGCGGTCTCCTGTCCCATCTCCGGACGGCGTCGGTAGCGCAGCATCCAGTCCACCTGCACGATCAGGGTGTTGAGTTTCGCGCGCGCCGCCACGTGCTCGATGAGCGCGCGCCAGAACGGGACCGACGCCCGCTGGTTCTGGTAGCGGAACAGCGTCAGGTGCGCGCCGCGCACGGCGAAATCCGGCCAGTCCCGCACCTCGACCGCCGGAATGGACAAGCCACCGGCGGGCGCCGCCTCGAAAAGCTGCCGGAGCGTCTGAAGTCCGTGACGGACCCCGGCGCGGTCCGCCCCGGCGACCGTGATACCGCCGGCCGTTACGCGAAGTAGGTACGCCCCAGGTCGCCTGGGAGCCGCCGTTGCTGCCGCGACGATCGCCACGCCCGGCGCAGCGCCCCGACCGGGCGCCCCGTCCCCGAAGGTCACTCGCGCGCCGCCGCGCCGCCGGAGCGCGTGCGCCAGATCCCGAACGCCCGGATCGTCCGGGCCGACGCCGAGCAGACGGATGGGGATTTCCGCCCCCATCCGTAACCGCCCCTCGCCCCACGTCACGCGCTTCGGCGTCGGCGAGATCGCCGGCCGCTCCTCCTGCGAAATCTGCATAACCTTTCGGCCCCCGCCTGCGTTATTCCCGTCGTGTTCTCATTTCTACTGCTTACCGCCGTCGCCCTGTGGATCGCCTGGTCCCACTTGCAGGACCGCCAGACCGACCGGCGGCACGCGACGCGGACGACCGAAAAGATCGTCCAGCGCCAGACGTTGCTCCAGCGGATGCCGGAGTCACCTTCGGCGCACGAGGCGCTCGGCGACGCGCTGCGCGAGGCCGGGCGCGCGGACGAAGCGGTGCGGTGCTACCAGACCGCGCTGGACCTGCAGGCGCGGGCAAGCGCGGCAGGCGGCGGCGGCGTTATCGGGGCCGGGATCGGCGGGGCCGGTTTGGAGCACAAATTGCGGCTCACCCAGGAAGAGGCGGGGCGCGGCGGCGTGCCCGCCCCCGGGGAGACCATGGCCACGCGCCAGCAGGTCTGCCGGCAGTGCGGGGCGCTGAACGGCCCGCAGGAGCGCGTCTGCGTCAATTGCGCGGCCCAGATGCCCGTGGACGGCTTCTTCGACACCCTGCGCCACGACGACATGCGGACGAACATCCTGCGCGAAGCGGCCGAAACGACGGCGATGTTCGCGGTCGTGATCGTTGCGCTCATCATCGCCGGCGGGATGCCCCTGGAAGTCAAGGGCGTGCTCGGCATCTCCACCGCCGCCGTGCTCGGGTTCCGTTTTCTCAAGCGCATCGGCGGCAATTGACAAGTGTGTGGGTAATTTCTCCTGGAACGCAACATTTCGGGCGACCACGTCGTCTGAGAAACGCCAAGGGGAAATAGCTTTATGCCGTCTATTCTTTTGCCGGGCCTGTTACTGCTGGGTGTCGCCGCGTGGATCGCGTGGCCGTTTCTGACCCGATGGCGCGCCACACGCCGCGTGATGGTCGGCGCGGACGCGGGTGCACCGGGCACGAAGAAGACCACGCTCGTGGAGCAGCTCTGCCCGCAGTGCGGCAAGATCAACGACGCGACACTGCGCAACTGCCGGTACTGTGAAGGCGAAATGCCCGTCGACACGATCCTCGATCTGTGGAAGGTGGACGAGGAGCGCCAGGAGATGATCCGGGAACTCGTGCAGACTGTGGTCGTGTTCGCCGTCCTGGTCCTGGCGCTGACTATCGCCGAAGGGATGTCCGTCGCCGCGAAGCTCGTGGTGATCCTCGCCTCGCTGGCCATCTTCGGCTACCGCTTCCTGCACCGCATCTCCGGCGACTGAAGGGGAGTCGGACCACGGAGGCGCCTCCGTGGTCCGACTCCCCTTCACAGAGCGACGCACTGCCAGCCCCGGTCGCGGCAGAAGCGCAGCAGGGCGGGCAGGGTGTCGAGGGTGTGCGGGGCGTCCGGGCGCTCGTGCAGGAGCACGATGTCGCGCGGGGCCAGTCGGGTCTTCACCCGTTCGAGCAGATGCGCCGGGGTGACCGGTCGGTAATCGCGCGAGTCCAGGGACCAGGCGACCAGTTGCAGCCCCAGGCGCGTGGCCACGCGCCCCAGCGTCCACGAGCGGAACCCGTAGGGAGGGCGCAGGAGGCGGACGGGCGCGCCGCCCGGGGCGGCGGCCTCGATCCGGCGGGCCGCCTCGCGCAGATCGGCCTGGATAGCGCGCGCGTTTTGCAGCACCATGGTGCGGTGGCGCAGTCCGTGGATGCCGACGCCGTGCCCCTCCGCGCGCACCCGGCGCACCAGTTCCGGGTATCGGGCCACCGACTCCCCCACCACGAAGAACGTCGCCTTCGCCCCGTGCTCCCGGAGCAGGTCGAGGATGCGCGGCGTCGTGTCGGGGTGCGGGCCGTCGTCGAACGTCAGGGCGACGGCATTCCCGGCTGTGCCGAGGAGACGTGTCACCAGTGGCGCGCCGAGCGGGACGCGGGGGTGGAACGTGGCGCAGAAATAGGCCGACAGCCCGCCGCCGACCGCCAGACCGCCCCAGGGCACCAGCGGCCGGAACCGGTCGCGCGGCAGCACGGCGCGCGCGGCGAGCAGGGCGAGCAGCGCCGCGCCCCCGACCTGTGCCGTGCGCGTCGCGATGATCTGCGCGACCGGGTTCGGCTCCCCCCCACTCGTCCGGGCTGACGCGCTCACGATCGGCCGCCCCCGCCGCGCCGTCGCCGGATGCGCGACCACATCGCGTGGGAAGCGACGGGGCCGCACAGCCCGGCGGGGCGGAACACCTCGCCGATGCCGATCCCCTCGCCGCGCCACAGCGTATGCCCGCCGCGTTCCTGCTCCAGATGCAGCGACAGGGGCAGGCGGCGGTAGAAGGGGCCTTCGGAAAAGGCCCGCCGGCCGGTGGTCAGCAGGAACGCGCCGGACAGGTACCCCCCGGCCGCCTGTTCCCCCACCTCCACGCGCTTGCGGTGCCGCATGCCGTAGGCGTTACGGGCCGGGAGGGACAACCGCAGCTGCGCCGCGTCGGAGGCGACGAGCGGCGTCCCGTCTTCCCCGAACACCAGGAGCGTCCCCTGCGCGCCCCCGCCGGGCGCTTCTACCTGGTAGAACACGGCCGTCCGCAGGGCCCCGTCGTCGCAGCGCAGGTGGCCGCGCCCCCAGTACCAGATGCGCGTGTCGTCGAAGGGCAGGAGGCCGAAGTTGTGGTCGTGGTAGCCCGCTCCGTGGAACGCGACGCGCTCACCGCCCGGGAGAGCCACGTCGGCGTTCATCGCGCACCGGGGCGCGACGCAGACCCAGTTGTGCCGCGCGTCCGGCTCACGGGCGCCCAGGGGCGGCAGCGCCGGGGGCATCCCCGCGGCAGCCGCCCGGAAGGTCACCTCCGCGCGCGTCCGGCCCCGCCACAGGCCGGGCTCGTCGACGCAGACCCGCCAGCACCGCTCGCCGCCGTCACTGCCGACGTCCGCCTCCAGGCACGAGCCCCCGACGGCGACCTCCGGGCGCGCCGCAGAGAACACGCCGCCCCGGTACAGATTGTAAGCGTAGGCGCGCTCGCGCCAGCGATAGTCCGCCTCTGGCCCCCCCATCATTGCGGGCGGGGGGGGCCGCCTCTCGTGCAGCGAGACGAACACGCCGCACCAGTCGCGCGGGTCGGGGGTCTTGCCGTCTACGACCGCCTTGTAGTAGGGCGACATCGGGGAGCCGAGGAAGAAGATGACCACGAGGGCCCAGCGGCCGTCGTCGGACAGGGCGTCGAAATACCACCACTCGTAGGCGCCCGGCCGCGCCGGGTCCACGTGGAGCCCGTCGTGCTCCGGGCCGAACAGGATACGCAGGTTGACCGCCTCTTTCCGGCCGAGCGCGTAAGGCGGCGCAGGTACAATACCGGTGAAATGCCGCCCCCGACGCTCGACGAACTGTTGCGCGCGATCCGGTCGACCGTGATCACGCCGCTTTTAGTGTACCAGATCGCCGTTTCCGTGTTCGTGGCCTTCAGCCTGGTCAACGCCGTCATCGACTGGTTCACGTTCCGAAGGCCGAGTCCTCCCCCCCAAGCACCCGGCCTCCTCCCCTCCCTCTCCGTCCTCATCCCGGCGCGCAACGAGGAGGCGACGCTCGAACCGTGCGTGCGGTCGCTGCTGGCGCAGGAGTATCCCGGGGAGCTGGAGATACTCGTGTTGAACGACCATTCCGAGGACGGAACGGGGCGCGTCGCGGCGGGACTGGCGGCGGCAGACCGGCGCGTTCGGGTGCTGGAAGGGGGGCCGCTGCTGCCGGGCTGGAAGGGCAAGCCGAACGCGCTCCGGCAGCTCGCCCCGCTCGCGGGGGGCGAACTGCTCCTGCTGACCGACGCCGACTGCACGTTCTACCCGGGCGCGCTCGCCGCGGCGGTGCGGCACCGCGATCGTGAGCGGGCCGACTGTTTGTCGCTCATCCCCTATCTCGAATGCGGCTCGTTCTGGGAGCACGTCGTGGTGCCGCTCCAGTACTTCCTCGTCTTCGCCACGCTCCCGGTCCGCAACGTCTACGCGAGCCGCAACCCGGCCTTCGCCGCCGCCAACGGCGCGTTCCTGCTGATCGACGCGCCCACCTACCGCGCGCTGGGCGGGCACGAGGCGGTGAAGGGCGAGATGGCCGAGGACATCAAGTTCGCGCAGCACGTCAAGCGCTCCGGGCGGCGGCTGGTCTACGGCGACGGGTCGCGCGTCTACGCCGTGCGGATGTACGACTCGCTGCGCGGCGTCTGGGAGGGCTTCTCCAAGAACCTGTTCCCGGCGATGGGCAAGAGCCTGCCCGTGCTCGGGGTGTGGAGCCTGTTCCTGCTGACGACGCAGGTGCTGCCGTTCGTCTTTGTGCTCGCCGGCCTGGTCACCGGGGACCGCAGCCCGGCGGCCTTCCGGCTGCCGCTCGCGCACGTGGCCGTCGCCCTCGCGATTCGCGTCGCGCTCACCGTGCGCTTCCGGCAGGCGCTGTGGGCGGTCGTCACGCACCCCGTGGGCTGGCTCATCACGCTCGCCATCGGGGCGAACTCGGCGTACCTGGCCTATTCCGGCAGGGGGCACGCCTGGAAGGGACGCGTGTACGAGACGTAGGGCGCGCCGACGTGGTATCGTCGGGGTCGCTTCGCCCGTGCACCGGGATTCTCTCTGTGTAGCCTCTGTGTCTCCTCTGTGTCTCCTCTGTGTCTCCTCTGTGTCTCCTCTGTATTACAGAGGAGACACAGAGGCTACGCGGGGGCGATAGGGCGGCGGGGGCGAAGGGACTACGACGCGCACCCGGCGCAACCACGGCGCAAAGCCGGAGAAACCGTGCCGCGTCCCCCACGAAGGAAGCGGGGCCGGCCGTGCCGAACCTTAGCATACACGGCCCGACGCCGGCCGCGCGCCCGAAGGACGAGACCACCATGCACCGTACCCGCCCGTGCCCCCGCCGGGCCGCCCCGCTGCTCCTCGCCGTCCTGCTCCTTGCGGGCGCGAACGGTCCGGCGGCGCCCGGCGAAAAGAAAAAGGCGACTATGAACAACAAAACTCTTTACGGCGCGGAGGATCGCGCGGCGCCGCAGGAACAGACGCTCAACGCGGGGCCCGTCCGCCTCAAGTTCGTCGACGGCGAGATGCGCTACCTGTACCTCGGCGACAAGGAGATCGTGCGCCGGATCTACTTCGCCGTGCGCGACAAGAACTGGGGCACGGCCATGCCGCGGTTCACCACGATGCGCGTGCAGCGGCAGAAGAACGGCTTCACGATCGACCTGGAAGCGGTCTGCAAGAGCGACACGGCCGACTACACCTGGAAGGGGCGGATCGTCGGCACGCCGGACGGCCAGATCACGTTCCAGGCGGGCGGGGCGGCGAACCGGGACTTCGGCTCGCAGCGCATCGGCATCTGCGTGCTGTACGGGGCGGAGTCGCTGGTCGGGCAGGCGTTCGAGACCGCGGTGGGGAACGGGGCGGCGACGCCCGGCGCGTTCCCCGCGCTCGTCTCGCCGGCCCTGGTCGCCTCCGATTTCCAGACGCTGCGCTACAAAACGGCGGGCGGCGTGACCGTCAGCGGGACCATCACCGGGACGCAGTTCGACATGGAGGACCAGCGCAACTACGGCGACTCGTCGTTCAAGGCGTACGCGCCGCTCGCCTACGCGTACCCCGACATCAAGGCCGGCGACGTGAAAGAGGAGACCTTCACGCTGCGGGTCCAGAACGCCCCGGCGCTCAGGCCGCCCGCGCACTCCGTGTACGTGCGTCTGGGCGGCGTCGTGCCAAACGTCAAGGTGCCCAAGATCGCCCCCGCGGCCGCGGCCGCCCGGGACAGCCTGTTCGTCGGCGTCAACAACAGCCGCGACAAACACAAGGACGCCGAAACGCTGACCTTCAGCTTCAACCCCGCCGTCCACCTGCCCGACGACGACACCCTGATGGAGAACCCGCCCGCGATCCTGGACCAGGTCCGCACCGCGCGCTCGTTCGCGCCGAAGGCCGCGATCCGCGTGGAGCCCGTGCACCTGGGCGGGGCGAACGACCCGCGCGGGGCCGGCCTGTTCGGGGCGGCCTGGTCGCTGGCCGCGCTGAAGTACCTGACGCTGGCCGGGGTTTCCGAGGCGGGGTACCGGTTCGGCCCCGGCCCCGCCCGCGTCGTCTGGGAGGAGGCAAGCGCCTACACCGGCCGCCCGGTGCGGGCCGTGTCCGTGGTCTACGCAGGCCGAGCGCCCGTGGAGGCGTTCGCCGTGGACGACGACGGCGCACCGGTCCTCTGGATCGCTAACCTGACGAGCGCGCCGCAGAGCGTGGTCTGCGAGAACCTCCCGCCCGCCGCCCGCTTCACACTGCGCCGGGCCAACGAGAGCACGGCGGCGGCTCTGCAGCCCTCGGGCGAGACCGCCATCTCCCGGCAGGGCGGCGTTTCGATCTCGCTCCAGCCGTACGAGGTGTGCGAGGTGCGCGCCGCGAAATAAACCGCCTGGGCGGTCACCCGCCCAGGCGCGCCAGGCGTGCGCCGAGGACGGTGGCGAGGTAGCCGGCCAGCGTGCTGCCGGCCAGATACAGCCACACGCCCCGCGGCCCCATGCGCCACGTCTCGTACAGCAGCGTCGAGAACGTCGTGTAGCCGCCCAGGAAGCCGACGCCGAGCAGCAGCCGCCAGCCCGGCCACGCGGACGGCGACCGCTCCGTCACCACGGTCATCAGCAGGGCGAGCAGGAAGCAGCCGGAAACGTTGACCGCGAACGTGCCCCAGGGGAAACCCGGCCCGGCGCGCGCCGTCAGCCAGGTGCCCACGAGGTAGCGGGCCAGTCCGCCCAGGCCGCTCCCCAGGGCGACCAGCAGACAGTTCGCGAGCGTCGGCTGCATGGGGGCGGCGGTCAGGAGCCGGTCTCGACCGGGCCGTCGTAGCGCAGCATCCCCCCCGCCATCGTCGCGACGTTCGTGAAGCCCTGCGACGCCAGGTACCGCGCCGCCGCCTCGCTGGACAGGCCCCGCTCGCAGACCAGGATCACCTCGTCCTCCGGGTCCAGTTCGCGCGCGTAGCGGTCGGCGAACTCGTCGGTGGGCAGCAGGATGGCGTCGGGGAGGTGGCGCGCGCGGTACTCGCGCGGGGTCCGCACGTCCACGACGTACACGTCCTCCCGGCGCGCCAGTTTCTGCGCCACCTCCTCCGGCGTGATGGTCTTGTAGGCGGGCGTGGTCGTTTCGTCCATGCGGGGATTGTACCCGGCAAGCCCTTCCCGCATCTGCCCGCTCGCCGGATGTGCTATGATAGCGGCATTCCGCCGTGTGTTCCCCGGCACAAAACGAGAGGAAGGACCCCACCCATGCACACGCACGCGTCCCACCTTACCGTGGCCGGCACGCTCTCTGTCCTGCTCGCGCTCGCGCTTGTCGCGCCCGCGCGGGCGCAGGAGGCAGCGCCTAAAGACAAGGGAGGAGCGACGAAAGCGCCACCCTCCCGCCTCTACCGGCATCCGAGCGGCTTCACCTTCGTCTGCCCGCAGGGCTGGACGACCCGGGTCGCGGAAGGCGACCAGCGGGTCCGGCTCGTCCCGCCGGAGGACGCCGGGAACGAAGTGTACCTGGTCACGCCCGACACGGCCCAGGGCGTGGCGAGCGTCAAGGACCCGCAGTTTGTGCCGCTCGTGGAGCGCGGCATCGGCGGGCTGCTGCCGGCCCTCAAGCGCACGGGCGAGGCGGAGCCGATCACGACGGGGTGCGGCCCCGGCGTCGTTCTGACCTGGGCGGGCGCCACCCCCGAGGGCCTCCAGGTCCGGGGGCGGGTCTACGCCACCGTCACCGGCGACAAGTCGCTGCTGCTGTTCGCGCTCGCCCCGACGGAACGCCTCGCCCTGCGCGACAAGGCACTGCGAGCCGTGTGCGCCTCGTTCGCGCCCGACAAAGCGGCGGCGGGAGGAGGAGCTGCGGCGGCCGGCGCCGACGCTGACACCCCGCTCGTCAAAGCGTGGCGGCAGCGTCTGGCGGGCAAGAAGCTGACGCGCCTCGGACGCTATGGTGGGGGCGCGGGCGGGGGCGGCACCTACCAGACCGAGATCGTCCTGCTCACAAGCGGGCGCTTCACCTACTACAGCGAAAGCAGCGTGTCGGCCGACGTGGACGGCGTCAGCGGCGGCGCGGGCGGCGTCACCCGGAGCGGCGGCAAGTGGCGCATCATCACGCGCGGCGGCAACCCCGTCCTGGAACTGCACCTCGACGGCAAGGAGCCGACGTACCGGAACCTGAGATACGAGAACGGCAAGACCTTCATGAACGGCGAGCGCATCTTCGTCACAGATCCCTGACGAAGCGCCTCACGGCGCGCGGGGCGGACATCACGCCCGCCCCGCGCGCCGTAGAGGGAAAATGCCGCCCC
>CADCTO010000091.1 GCA_902805585.1 uncultured Armatimonadota bacterium
CCCTCATCGAAAGCTACGTGCTCGTGCCGCGCATCTACGGCAAGACCATGCGGCTGGCGCCCTCGGTGATCGTGATCGCCACGTTGATCGGCGCGGCCCTGATGGGCGTGCTGGGGGCGCTCCTCGCACTGCCCGCCGCCGCGGTCCCCGTCGTGTGGCGCTACCTCCAACAGCTGCACGGATCGGACGACGAACCGGACGCCGCCCCCGCCCTCCCGTAGCCCGCGGTCCGCGCCGGCGGATTGGGCCGGCGAAGGAACCGGGTCGCGGCGCGGGGAATATGTCGCCGTCCTCGACCTCGCGTGACCGAGCGGACTTCAGGAGCCGACCCGTCGCGCTGCTGCTCGATGAAGGCCAAGCGACCGGGGAGTCGGCCGACCGTTCGGGCTGCCGTGGCTTCGCCGACGTTGACGGTTCTCGCGCCTACGCTCGGCGTGACGTTCTCGCTCCGGAGGACGGAACCGAGATGGCGGCGGCGGCGGCGGCACTCTGAAACTCCCGTCCCGAACACGACAACGAGAAAAACGGACGCCTGAACCGGCCCGACGTCGGCAGCGAACAAGGCGCTATTGCAGGACGCGAACTCAACCGACTTGACGCCCGAAGACGTGACGCACGACCCGGAGGCGCCCGCCGCCAAGCCGTCGCTTGCCGGCGCGCGGCGGCTGTTCGCCCTCGCCCGGCCGTTCGCCGGGCTGCTCGTGCTGACGAGCGGGCTCATTCTGCTCTCGACCGGGTTCTCGCTCGCCCTGCCGCTGATCGCGCGGGCGGCACTCGACCACGTCCTGCGGACCAGACAGGTCGCCGTGCTGGACCGGCTCGGGCTCGCCCTGGTCGGGCTCATCCTCCTGTGGGGGCTGGTGGCGTGGGCGCAGAGTCTGCTCATCGTCCATCTCGGGAACCGGATCGTGCTGGACCTGCGCGCGCGGCTGTTCGCGCACCTGCAGCGCCTGCCGGTCGCCTTCTTCGACCGCACGCGCTCGGGCGACCTGGCCTCCCGCCTGGCGTCGGACGTGACGCTGCTCCAGAACATCCTGACCTGGGACGTGGTGGGCGTCGCCGGCAACGTCGCGACCCTGGTCGGCGGCGCGGCCATCGCGCTCGTGATCGACTGGCGGCTCACGGCCGCCGCGCTCGCGCTGATCGCCGCCCTGGCGGCCGTCTACCTCGTGGTCGGGCGGCGGCTGCGGGCGCTGTCGCGCACGCAGCAGGACGCGCTCGCCGACGGCATGGGGGCGATGACCGAGGCGCTGGGGAACGTGCGGCTGGTCAAGGCGTTCGCGCGGGAGCGGCACGAGGACGCGCGGGTGGGCACGAAGCTCGCGCGCGTGTACGGGCTGGCCCTGCGGCGCGGCGTCGTGGAAAGCGCCCTGCACACGTTCGGCAGCGTGGGCTTTACGGGCATCCTGCTCGGCGTGGTCTGGTACAGCGGGCGCGCCGTTCTGGCCGGGCAGCTTTCGGTCGGGTCGCTGCTGGCGTTCCTGCTGACCATCACCATCATCGCCGGGCCCATCGAGGCGCTGGGAGGGCTGTACGTGCGCCTGCAGCAGGCCATCGGGGCGGCGGACCGGCTGTTCGAGATCCTGGACACCCCGCCCGAGCCGCCGGACCCGCCCCACGCGCGCGCGTTCCCCGACGGCCCCGGCGCCGTCACCTTCGAGAACGTCGTTTTCGCCTACACCCCCGACGTGCCCGTCCTGCGGGGCCTGTCGCTCGACGCGCCGCCGGGGCGCGTCACCGCCCTGGTCGGGCCGAGCGGGGCGGGCAAGACGACGCTCACCCTGCTCCTGTACCGCTTCTACGAGCCCCAGGGGGGCGTGATCTGCATCGACGGCGTGCCCGTCGGCGAGATCGCCCGCGACGCCCTGCGCGAGGGGATCGGCCTGGTGCCGCAGGAGCCCGTTTTGTTCACGGGGACGCTGCGCGAAAACATCCGCTACGGCCGCCTGGACGCCACCGACGCCGAGGTCGAGGCGGCGGCCCGCGCCGCCAACGTCCACGAGTTCGCCGAGCCGCTGCCCGACCGCTACGAGACCCTGGTCGGCGAGCGCGGCATCACCCTGTCCGGCGGGCAGCGCCAGCGCGTCGCCATCGCCCGCGCCCTGCTGAAAAACCCGCGCCTGCTGCTCCTCGACGAGGCGACCTCGGCCCTCGACAACGCGTCCGAAGCCCTCGTGCGCGAGGCGCTCGACCGGCTGCTGGAGGGGCGAACGACGCTCGTCATCGCGCACCGGCTCTCCACCATCCGCAACGCCCACCGGATCGCCGTCGTCGACGGCGGGCGCGTGGTCGAACGCGGCACCCACGAAGAACTCCTGCGCCAAGCCGACGGCCGCTACGCCGCCCTCTACCGCTCCGCCGCAGGTCCCGATGTCTGAGGCGCAACAACCCGCCTGGCGGTTCCCGGCACGGTTTCCCTCCAGATAGGCGGGGCCTGAGACGCCCCGGTAAGAGTGCCGGTTGGCGGCGCCTTTGCCGCCCGTCGTCTGGCTGGGTCTCTGGTTTGTCATGCCCTCTGCAGTATACAAGACGATTCGGGATGATCTTGCGGTCGGCATGACGAGGGAAGGTCGGATGCTTGGGACCAACACCCGGTGTCCGCGAGATGCGCCCGTCTTCCGG
>CADCTO010000092.1 GCA_902805585.1 uncultured Armatimonadota bacterium
GCTCTGGTCGGGGTCCTGCTTCTGGCAACGGTCGGCGTCGTTCTCGGGGCCGTCTGGGGGCATCTCCCCCGGCGCGGCGCCGGGCCCACGGTCTACAGCCCGCAGCAGTGGGTCGACTGCTTCGTGTTCGCTCTGCTCGCGAACGGTGCGGCGGCCGCCTGCGGAATGCCCCTGACCTGGAAAGAGGCGCTGTCTCGGTCTTTAGGCTTTGTCACCGTCTGCTCGCTGCTGGCGGCCGCCCGGTTCTGGTGGAACCGGCGTGGCGGTGGCGCCGGGACGCGGCGGTAAGCGGTGCGCGAGAACGCGGGAACGGGTGAACGATCCATGAGAGAGCGGCTGGAAGCGTGGGTGGACGCCCACCGGGACGAGATCATCGCCGAAACGCGGGCGGTCCTGCGCATCCCGAGCGTCGAGCAGGAGCCGAAAGGGCCGGGCGCGCCGTTCGGCCGGCCGATCGCGGACGCGCTGGCGCACACGCTCGCCCTGTGCGGGCGGCTGGGGATGCGCACGCAGGACTTCGGCGGCTACGCCGGGCACGCCGAGTTCGGCGACGGGGCCGAGAGCGCGGCGATGCTGGGCCACCTCGACGTCGTCCCGCCCGGCGGCGGCTGGACCCGGGACCCCTGGGGGGCGGTCATCGAAAACGGCTGGCTTTTCGGGCGCGGCGCGAGCGACGACAAAGGGCCGACCTACGCCGCCCTGTTCGGCGCCAAGGCCGTGCTCGACGTCTGCGGCGCCGCCGGGGTGACGCTCGCGCGGCGCGTCCGGCTCATCTTCGGCTGCGACGAGGAGAGCGGCTGGGCGTGCATGGACCACTACTTCGGCCCGGCGGGGCAGCCGAAGCCGGACCTTGCGTTTACGCCCGACGCCGATTTCCCGCTGGTCTACGCCGAAAAGGGGGCGTTCAGCGCGGTCGCCGGCAAAACGCGCGGGGCGCCACGGGCCGGGGCGTTGCGCGTCGCCTCCTTCCGCTCGGGCCTGCGGGCCAACATGGTGCCGGGCGAGGCGAGCGCGCTCCTGGCCGGAGAGGACGACCTGCTCGACGGCGCCGTGCGCGCGCTCGCCCTCCATCCAGAGGTCGAAACGGCAGAACAGGCTGCGGACGGAGTCACGGTGCGGGCGCGGGGCGTGTCGGCCCACGGCTCCACGCCCGATGAAGGGGTCAACGCGGCCGTGAAGCTGATCCGGGCGCTGACCACCGTGCCCGGCCTGGACCCGGATGACCGCGCGTGGATGGAAGACCTCGCGGCCCGCGCGGCCACCGACGGCTCCGGCGTCGGCATCGCCGGCGGCGATGACGTGTCCGGGCCGCTGACCTGCAACCTGGGCGTGGTCGCCGCCGGGGACGGGCGGGTGGAGGCGACCTTCAACGTCCGCTACCCCGTCACCTGGGACGAGCAGAAGACGCTGGAAACGTTCCGCGCCTCGCTGGCCGGTTCCGGCTGGGACGTGTCCTTCGGCCACCCCATGCCGCCGCTGTACGTCCCGCAGGACCAGGAGCCGGTGAAGACGCTGCTGCGCGTTTACCGGGAGCACACCGGCGATCTGCGGCCGCCCCGGACCATGGGAGGCCGCACCTACGCGACCGCGGTCGCCCCGCGCGGGGTCGCCTTCGGGCCCGGCATGCCGGGCGACCCGGAGGTCGCCCACCAGGCCGACGAGCGCATCGCCGTCGAGCGCCTGATCCAGTGCGCCAAGATCTACGCCCACGCCCTGTACGAGCTGGCGAAGTAGCGGCCTCCGGTCGCCCTTGGCCGAAAGCGCCGAGGCGGGATTTGCCGCCCCTCCACCGGAAAAGGTATACTGATACCTGTAATGAAGCGCGAAAAGATCGTGGTGGCGATGAGCGGCGGGGTGGACTCCTCGGTCGCGGCGGCCCTGCTCAAGGAGCAGGGGCACGAGGTGATCGGGGTCACGCTCCAGATCTGGCAGGAGTCCGCCACCGAAACCCGGGGGGCCGGGTGCTGCTCGCTGGGGGCCGTCGAGGATGCCCGGCGCGTGGCCGCGCGCGTCGGCATCCCGCACTACGTGCTGAACTACCGGGAGCCGTTCGCCGAGCAGGTGATCGACCGCTTCGTGGCCGACTACAAGCGCGGGCGCACGCCGAACCCGTGCATCAACTGCAACCGCTACATCAAGTTCGACGCCCTGCTCCAGAAGGCGCGCGCGCTCGGGGCGGACGCGCTGGCGACCGGCCACTACGCCCGCGTGTTCCACGACGCGGCCGCCGGGCGCTGGGTGCTGGCGCGCGCCGGGGACGCCGCCAAGGACCAGACCTACGCGCTGTACGCCACCAAGCAGGAACAGCTCCAATACATGCGGATGCCGCTCGGGGAGGTCACGAGCAAGGACGAGACGCGCGCCATCGCGCGGCGCTGGGGCCTCCTGGTGGCCGACAAGCCGGACTCGCAGGAGATCTGCTTCGTGCAGAACGGCGACTACGCCGACTTTTTGGCGCGCACCGCGCCCGAAACGGTCGCGGCCGGCAATTTCGTCGACGCGCAGGGCCGGGTGCGCGGGCGGCACGACGGCGTCGCCTTTTACACGGTCGGGCAGCGCAAGCGGATCAACGTGGGCTCCGCCACGCCGCTGTACGTGCTCCGCGTGGACGCCGGGACGGGCGACGTGGTCGTGGGCGGCGACCGCGACCTTTTTGCCGACCGGTGTTACGTTGGCGATCTGAATTGGGTATCCTTAGACAATCCCCAGGTCGCGCCCGGCGCACCGGGGGGCGAGATTGCCCCGGTTTACTGCGCCGCCAAAATCCGCTATAATATGGCCCCCGTGCCCGCGCGCGTGTTCGTCCGCGAAGACGGCGGCGGCGCCGAAGTCCGCTTCGACACGCCGGTCCGGGCGGTCGCGCCGGGCCAGGCGGCCGTCTTCTACGGTACGGGCGACCAGGCGGACCGCGTCCTGGGCGGCGGCACCATCCTGAGCGGGGCGGAGGACAACGGATGAACGACGAGCGGAGCCCGGACGACGGGCGGGTGTGGGGCAGCATCGTTTCCGGGGTAGTCATCGGGGTTCTGGTGGGCGGCACGCTCGCGCTGCTGTTCGCGCCGAAACCGGGCACCCAGCTACGCACGGACCTGTCGGGGGCCGTCGACGACCTCAAAGACAAGGCGGAGCAGGTGATCGACGATCTGCAGGCCTCGACGTCCGATCTGGTCGCGCGCTCGCGCGACGTGCTGGACCGGACCCGGGAAAACATCACGCGGTCCGTGGAAGCGGGCAAAGAAGCGTACGTGCAGAAGAAAGAAGAGCTGACCTCGCAGCTCGAAGGGTAGGAGAAGAGCTTTTCATGGAAACCGCGATGAATCTGAAAGTGTCGCCGCGTGCGGTGGACGGGACGCAGGTGCTGGACCTGGAAGGCGAGGTGGACGTGTACACCGCGCCCCTGCTCCGCCAGGCGATCGTGGACCTGGTGGAGGGCGGCGCCACACACGTGCTGATCAACCTGGAGCGGGTGGACTACCTGGATTCGACGGGCCTCGGGATCCTGATCGGCGGCGTGAAGCGGCTCAAGGAGCAGGGCGGCGCGCTGCGGCTCGTCGGCCCGAGCGCCCGGATCACCCGCATCTTCGAGATCACCGGGCTCAACAAGATCTTCGACGTGTACGCGACCGAGCGGGACGCGCTCGCCGCGGGGGGGCGCTGACGTGCCCGACGAAGAACCCGGGACGCCGGTCCCGCCGGGGGGCGAGGACCCGGGCGTCGTCACCCTCACCATCCCCTGTGCGCCCGAATACGTGGGGACCGCGCGTCTGACGATCCTGGGGGTCGCCTCGCGGATGGGCTTCTCCTACGATCAGGTCGAGGACATCCGGCTGGCGGTCGGCGAAGCGTGCACCAACGCCATCGACCGCGTGGCGCGTGGCGGCAACGGTTCCGGGCCCGGCTCGATCACGATCCGTTCGCACGTCGAGACGGGCCGGCTGACGATCGAGGTCGAGGACCACACCGGCAACGGGGCCGCGGCCGACGGCGACGCGCAGGCGCGGCCCGTGGAGGAGATCGACCCCCAGGAGCTGGGCGCGCTGCTCATGGAGATCCTGGTCGACGAGGTGGCGGTCGAGCCCCTGCCCGAGGGCGGCACCCTGGTACGTCTGACCAAGTACACCGCAGAAGGGTAACATGACAACACGCCCTTTGTCCTCGTCGCCCGGAGGCCCGGACACGGACGCCGAAGAGCTGTTTCGCCTGTACGGCCGCGACCGCGACGAACGCCTGCGGGAGCGGCTGGTCGCCATGCACCAGAACCTGGTGCGTTTCCTGGCCGGCAAGTTCGCCAACCGCGGCGAGCCGCTCGAAGACCTGGTCCAGGTCGGCACCATCGGCCTGATCAACGCCGTGGACCGGTACGACGCCGACCGCGGCACCAAGTTCTCGACCTACGCCACCCCCACCATCGTCGGCGAGATCCGGCGCTACTTCCGCGACAAGGCCTGGAGCCTCAAGGTGCCGCGCCGCCTCCAGGAGCTGAACCAGGTCGCCAACAAGGCCGTCGACGTGCTGTCGGTCAAGCTGGGCCGCGCGCCCACGGTGGCCGAGATCGCCCAGGCCATCGGCGCCTCCGAGGAGGAGACGCTGGAGGCGATGGAACTGGGCAACGCCTACGACACCGTTTCGCTGGACTCGCGCATGAGCACCGAGACCGAGTCGGCGCCGATGACGCTGGCCGAGTTCGTGGGCGGCGAGGACGAGACCCTCAAGGCCCTGGAACGCTACGGCGACCTGTCGGCGGCCATCGAGTCGCTGGACGAGCGCGAAAAGGTGATCATCACGCTGCGCTTCTTCAAGGACCTGTCCCAGGCCGAGGTCGCCAAGCGGCTGAACATCTCGCAGATGCACGTGTCCCGGCTGCAGCACCGCGCCCTGAACAACCTCAAGAAATTGATGAGCAGCTAGGAAGGGATGAGGCGCGAGGGATGAGGGACGAGACAGGGATTTCCGCGGCGCCCGTGCATCTCTTCCTCATCCCTCATCCCTCGCGCCTCATCCCTCCGCTGCGATGACACAGGCGCAGGCCTTCCGGACCGGCTTCTTCGCGGCCCTCGGCGTGGCTGCGTTGGCGCTCCTTTTGCTCGCGGGGTGGTACTTCCTCGGCGCCGTCCTCTCGATCGCCACGCCGTTCGTGGTCGCCGTCGTGGTGGCCCTGCTGCTCGATCCGCTGGTGGACTGGGTCCAGGCGCGCACGACCAGGAAGCGCCGCCTGCCCGCGGTCTTCATCGTGTTCCTGCTGTTCCTGCTCGGCTTCGTGGGACTCCTGATGTTCCTCGTGCCGAACCTGATGCAGCAGGCCGGGAACCTCGCCGAAAACTTCCCCGTTTACCTGAACCGGGTGGAGAAGGCGACCGACGACTGGCTCAGCACGCACCGGCAGGTCGGCTCGGTCACGCTGCCGGAGAACCTGCGGGAACTGGTCGGCAGGTACTCCGGCCAGGTGTCCACGGTCCTGAGGGCGTCCATCGGGCACATGGTCGGCATCGTCCTGGGGTCCGTCTCGCGCCTGCTGTCCGTGGTGCTGATCCCGATCATCACGTTCTACCTGCTGGTCGATATCGACCGGCTGCGCGCCCGGTTCCTGTTCCTGCTGCCGGAGGGGATCCGGGGTTCCTTCCAGCGCAGCGCCGCCGACGTCGGCGACGTGTTCGGCCACTACGTGCGGGGGCTGATGATCGTCTGCTCCGCCTACGCGGCGGTCGCGGTGATCGTGCTTCTGGCGCTCGGGCTCGAAGCGTACGCGCTGCTCCTGGGCGTCGCGGCGGGCGCGCTGTACGCGGTGCCCTACCTGGGCGCGGCGATCACCCTCCTGCTGGCGTCCGTGATCTCGCTGGCGCAGGGCGGCGGCGGCGGCAAGGTCGCCGCCGTGGTCTTCGCGCTCGTGGTGCTCACGCAGGTCTTCGACAACCTGATCACGCCGCGCGTGGTGGGCGGCAAGGTGGGCCTGCACCCGGTCCTGTCGCTCTTCGCGCTGATCCTGGGCGGCGAGCTGTTCGGCCTGTGGGGGATGCTGCTCGCCGTCCCGATGGCCGCGAGCATCCAGGTCGTTTTGTACCGCCTGTTCCCCCGTCTGACCGCGCCCACGCCGCTGTCCCTGCTGTCGCCGGAATCGCGCCCCCGGCTCCGTACCGCGCCGGACGCCGTTCCGGAAGCCGTGCCCCCGGCTCCATGAGCACCGCCCCGGCAGCTTTCGTGTCCGGACTGCGCCGCCGCTTCGCCGCGCTGCTGCTGATCGGCGCCGCGGCGGCCTCCCGCGGTCCCGGGGCCGTCGCCGGGGATGCGCCCCTGCGGCTGACCGTGTTGAACAAAGGCGGCGTCGTGCGTACCGGGCAGGCGTCGGGCCGCTATGTGCTCGGGACCGTGGACCCTCTCAGAACGCCGCTCGTCGAGCGCACGTTCACGCTGCGCAACGACAACAACCAGGCCGTTGAGATCTACGTACTGCAGGCGTCCTGCGGCTGCGCCACCGTGGACGTGCCGGAGGGCGGAAGCGTGCGCCGGACGGTCCGCCCGGGCGAACAGGTGGCCGTCCGCCTGTCGCTGGACGTGACCACACTGCGCGGCGGGATACGCCAGAACGTCAAGGCGTATACGCGCGACAGTCCGGTCCCGGTCGCCATCCTGGAACTCCAGGGCACGCTGCGCGACCCGGTCGCCTTCTCCGCGTCCCAGCTGAATTTCGGCGACATCCCGGCCGGCGCCAAGCGCTCCCTGCCCCTGACGGTCACCATCGACGAGCGGCTTCTCGCGATGGGCAGATTGCCCGAACTGGTCTCGTCCAACCCGGACGTCCGGCTCGTCCTGGACAGGAGCGCGTCCGCGCGAGGGCTTTTGACCCGCGTCTACACCGTCACCGCGCGGCCTCGCGGTCGCTCCGGTCCGGTCGCCGGGATGCTCTTTTTCGGCCCGCCCGCCGTCGCCCCGAAACCGGCGCCGCCGGCGCAACGCCTCGTAGCCCTTCTGGCCGCCTCGGGCGTGTCGTTCGCGGGCCGGGTCGTGGACGACGGAGCGCCGCCCGCCGCCGCCTCGACCCGCTGACGCGGCCGCGCCCGCCCGTTTGCGCAGACCGAGGACGCTGTGCTATAATGCTCTGGCTTTTTCAGCGGCCATCGAGCGGCGCGGGCTTCCCCCGCGCCGATTGCATACAGGGAGAATGTTGTTCCGATGAAGCGTACTTTTCAGCCCAAGAACCGGCGCCGTCTGCGCGTCCACGGCTTCCGTCTGCGCATGCGCACGCTCGACGGCCGCAACGTGCTCAAGGCGCGGCGCCAGAAGGGCCGGCACCGCCTGACGGTCTTCGCGTACAAGCACTAGACGAGATGAGGGGCGGGGGATGGGGGATGAGGTGGGAGAAGAAAACGGGTCCCTCTCATCCCCCATCCCCCGCCCCTCATCCCTGCGCCGGAGGCGCACATGCTGTCTCGCGCGGAGCGCCTGACGCGGCGGCGGGACTTCGCCGCCGTTTTCGCGCGCAAGAAGTCGTGGGCCGGGCCGCTCCTGGTGCTCTACGTGCGCCGGTACCCGGCGGAGGACGACGAGCACGCGGAAACGCGGCGGTTCGGATTCTCCGTATCCAAAAAAGTGGGAAAAGCGCACGACCGGAACCGGGTCAAGCGGCGCCTGCGCGCGATCTGCCGCGCGCACGGCCACGGGTGGCGGCGCGGGTTCGACGCCGTCGTCGTGGCGCGAACGCCGGCCTCCGGTGTGGCGTACGTCGAGCTGGATGCCGCGTTGCGGGCGCTCATCGACCGCGCCGGCCTGGCGAACCCATGACGGCGCCCGCCGGGGGGAGGGCGATGCTGGGCCGATTCCTTATCCGGCTGATACGGGGATACCAGGCGGTGTCCCGCTGGACGCCGTCCGTGTGCCGGTTCCAGCCCACCTGCTCGCACTATGCCGTGCAAGCCATCGAAAAACACGGCCCCTGGCGCGGCGGCTGGATGGCGCTGCGGCGCATCGGGCGCTGCCACCCGTTCCACCCCGGCGGCTATGATCCCGTCCGCTAACGTATCGGTTAAGGATTCCGCATTGAAAACTGTCACGGCGCGTTCCGCGCCGATCCGCGTTTTGATGGGCCTGCTGCTCTTGCTGGCCGTGCTCCTTCCGCTGGGCGCGGGCTGCGGCTTCGGGCCCCAGCCCACGGTGCCCGATAACGCCCAGGTCGCGCTCCGCGAGGGGGCGGCCAAGCTGGAAGCCGCGAAGAAGAAGGAAGCGGCGGGCAGGCGGGAAGACGCCCTGCCCGCCTACACCGAGACGGCCGCCTATTTCGGCGCCACGGCCCGCAAGTTCTCCGGCAGCGCGGCGGGCCTGCAAGCCCTCCTGGCCGAGGGGCAGATCTACGAAGAGCATCTGAAGAACCTGCCCCAGGCCCAGACCATCTACCGCACGGCGCAGCGCCAGTACCCGGCCCGGTCCTTCCCGAAGGAGCACGACCTCGCCGAGCGGCGCTACAACGCGCTGATCGAGAAGATGAACGCGGACAACGTCGAGACGCCCTACTACAGGTCGATGGACTGGCTGGTGCGGGCGCTGGGCGGCAGCCCGGTCCTGGCGATCGTCTTCATCGGGCTCGTGGTGACCGTGGGGCTGTGGCCGCTGCGCGCCAAGCAGTACCGGGTCGCCAAAGAGATGCAGCAGATCATGAAGCTGCACGAGCCGGAGATGAAGCGCATCCAGGAGAAGTACAAGGACGACTGGCAGACCAAGGCCGAGAAGATGCAGGAGTTCCAGCGCGAACACGGCATCAAGCCGACCGCGGGCTGCCTGCCGATGCTGCTCCAGATCCCCGTGACGATCCTGATGTACCAGGTCATCGTCCACTACCAGTTCCAGTTCGCCAAGCACACCTTCCTGTGGATCAACCAGACGCTCGGGAACGCCAGCGCCGACTGGCCGGGCCCGCTCGCCGGGGCCATCGGCCGGAACCTGGGCGAGCACGACCTGCCGCTGCTCCTGGCGTACGCCGTCTCGATGTTCGTGCAGACCCGCCTGACCCCGGCGTCCGACCCGACGCAGGCGGAGCAGCAGAAGATCATGGCGATCATGATGCCGTCCATGTTCTTCATCATGATGCTCCAGTGGCAGCTGCCCGCCGCGTTCGTCTTGTACTGGTTCATCTCGAACATCTTCGGGGTCGCGCAGCAGTGGTACATCAACCGTTCCATCGTGCTGCCGCCGCTGCCCGCGCCCGCCACCGGCGGTGCCGCACCGGCCGTCGCCGGCACGAACGGCGCGGGAACCAACGGCGCCGCGTCGCCCGCCAACGGACAGGCGTCGAAGAACGGGGCCGGCGAGGTCGCACGGCCGCTCGCACCGAACCAGAAACTGATATCGCCGAAGAGCAAGAAGCGAAGGCGCTAGCGCTGGCCTTCGGCGCGAAGGAGCAAACACATGCCGGAAGAGATGGACGCGCTGAAGGTGCGCGCCCGGTCGTTCGCCGAGGGGGTCGCGGCCGCGTCGGAGTTCGACCTGCAGGTGTCGGTCGCGTCCGAAGAGCCGGACGGCGTCACCCTGGCGTTCGACGGCCCGGACGCGCACCTGCTGGTCGGGCGGCACGGGCAGGGGCTGGACGCCCTGCAGTTCCTGGCCATGCTCGTCGTCAACCGCCACGCGCGCGAGCGGCTGCGCATCGTCTTCGACGCCGACCGGTACCGTGCGCGGCGTGAAGAGACTTTGGTCAAGCTGGCGCGCGATCTGGCCGCGCAGGTGAAGGAGAGCGGCGAGGAGGCCGTCCTGGACCCCCTGTCCCCGATGGAGCGGCGCATCGTGCACTCGGCCCTGGTCGACGACCCGGCGGTGACCACGTACTCCGAGGGCGAAGAGCCCAACCGCTACATCATCATCTCGCCCGCCGGCTAGTGCCGGGCTCCGGGTGCGCGCCGGGGGCGTCCCGCGGGACGACTCGGGCGCTTCCCCTCCCCTGCCTGTCTGCCATGCGTTTTTGCCTGCGCATGCCGGGGTATGCTAAGTAGGCAAAAATCACAGGAGAACTTTCAGATGGAGCATATGTCTATCGAAGCGCGCCCGCGCAACGCCGGCGTCACCAAATCCGAGCTGAAGCGGCTTCGCCGCATGGGGCACATCCCGGCCGCCGTGTTCGGCCGGGGCATGGAGCCGGTGCTGGTGACGGTGGACGCGCGCGCGCTGAACCGCGTGCTCGGGTCGGAGGCGGGGGTGAACACGCTGATCGACCTCACGCTGGAGGGGCGGCGGCATCTGGTACGGCTGACCGAGGTGGACCTGGACCCGATCGCGCGCACCTTCCTTCACGTGGGCCTGCACACGATCCAGCGTAACGAGGCGTCCAAGGCGACGGTCCGTATCGAGATCGTCGGCGAGCCGGAGGACGTGCACACCGGTTTGGCCCTGCTGGAGCCCGGGGCGCTGTCGGTCGAGGTCAAGTCGCTGCCGGAGGACCTGGTTCCGGCCCTGACGCTGGACATCTCCGACATGAAGATCGGGGACGTGCGGCACGTGTCGGACCTGCCCATCCCGGAGCGCCTGGAACTGCTATCGGCGCCGGACACGGCGATCGTTTCGGTGCGCGCCAAGCCGGCCATGGTCGAAGAGGCCACGGAAGCCGCGGACGAGGCGTCCGCCGACGCTTCCCCGGCCGAGGACGGAGCCGCCGCCGCGGGCTAGGTCCCGGCGGGACCGCGTCGTCATGTCGTCGGGGCGCGATCTCGTCGAGATCGCGCCCCGTTCGTTCGGCTACGCGCGCCGCGCCATGCGCGTCCGCGCCGAGGCCCTGCCGCGGTCGGCGCGGCGGTCGGCGCGGCGGTCTTCGCGCCGGCCGGCGAGGCAAGGGCTGACACGGCCCGGGGTTCCTGGCCGCCGCTGACCCGGGGGGGGGG
>CADCTO010000093.1 GCA_902805585.1 uncultured Armatimonadota bacterium
CGGCACGATCTTTATGGCGACAACGGCGAAGTGGCTGCTCGGATTCTGGATGGCGGGCTTGATCGCCCTGACGTTCCTGTGGCTGCCGCCGGCCGGGAACGCCGGATGGCCCAGCCCGGGGCTGGCGCGCATGATCGCGTTCCACCTGCCGAACGCCATCGTGGCGACGCTCGCGGTCCTGGTGGCCGCCTATTTCGGCTGGCGCTATCTCGCCCGCGGCCGCGACCTGCGCGACGACGCCAAGAGCAAAACGGCGGCGGCGCTCGCGGCCCTGTTCTGCGTGCTGACGACCGTCACCGGCTCGGTCTTCGCCCGCGTCCAGTGGGGGATGTACTGGAACTGGGACCCCAAACAGACCTGCATCGTGCTGCTGCTGCTGATCTTCGCCGCCTACTTCGTTTTGCGGGCCGGCATCGAGGACCCGGAAAAGCGGGCGGCCGTCGGCGCCGTCTACATCCTGTTCGCCGCCCTGATGACGCCGATGCTCGGCTACCTCGTGCCCAAGTATATGACGTCGCTGCACCCGAAGGACACCGGTTTCACGGCGGAGTACCGGACCATCCTGTACATCGGCTACGCCGGCTTCGTGGGCCTGTTCGCGTGGCTCCAGAATCTGGGCGCGCGTTACGAGCAGGCACGGCTCGCGCTCGAAGGGGACGGCTCGCTATGAACAACGACATGATCCCGCTCCTGACGGTCGCGCTGCTGGTGTGGGCCGGCGTGTACGCCTTCCTCTGGTCCGTCGATCGCAAGGTGCGCGCCCTGGAGCGGCGGGTGCGGGAACGGGACGAAACGACCGGCGCGTCCTCGTTGTCTGTAAGGTACGACGGCGACGCCGCCCGGGAAAAGGAGACGATCAACCGATGAAACCGGCCGCCTGGGTGGGTCTCGCGATCATCGTCGGCGCGCTGGCGTTCGGCTCGCGTGCCTTCGTCGCCAACCTGACGCCCTACGTCACCTTCGAGCAGGCCCGCAACGCGCGCGGCAACGTGCAGGTGATGGGCAAACTGGACAAGAAGAGCATCGAGTTCGCCGACGACAAGACGCTGCGCTTCACGCTCGTCGCGCCCGACGGCGAGCGCCTGCCGGTCCGCTACGGGTCGGTGCGGCCCGCCAATTTCGAGCAGGCTATCGAGGTCACCGCCATCGGCAACTACGACGGCCAGTTCTTCCAGGCGGCCAACCTTCTGGTGAAGTGCCCGAGCAAGTACCAGGGCACCGAGATCAAGGAATACAACGCCCCGAAGCCGTCGTCCGCGCCGTCGAACGGGATGCCTGTAATGCCCGGCGGCTGAAGCCGCGGCTGTAAAGATAGAAAGTCCGCCTTGACGGACTGAAGAACACCAAGCGGCGGAGCCGCAACGGATCGATGCGCCTGCCCGGGCAGGCTTTGTGCCCTTGAAGCCGCGGTTTCGACCGCCGGGGTTTCAACGGGCAAGGCGAACATTATGATATTAGGCTACCTGTTGATCGGCTTGGCGCTCGTCGCCACCCTCGGCGCCACCGTGCTCTTCACCAAGGCGCGCCGCGGCGGAAGCTACGCACGCCTCCTGCGGCCCGCCCGCGCATTGGCGGTGACGGCGACCGCGGGCGTCGTGGGTGCGTCGGTGTACCTGTCGTACCTGCTCTTCACGCACCAGTTCCAGGTCGCCTACGTGGCCTCGTTCTCCGCGCGTGACCAGGCCGCCAAGTACCTGTTCGCCGCCTTCTGGGGCGGGCAGGAGGGCAGCATCCTGTTGTGGGCGTTCTGGACCTCGGTCATGGGCGCCCTCCTCGCCTGGCGCGGGGGCGGGCGCGAGGCGAAGGTGTGGCCCATCTTCGGATTCGTCCAGTTGTTCCTGCTCGGCCTGCTGCTGATCAAGAGCCCGTTCGCGCTGGGCGCCGGGCCCGTGCCGCGGGACGGCCAGGGGCTGAACCCCCTGCTCCAGAACTACTGGATGGTGATCCACCCGCCGGTCCTGTTCCTGGGCTTCGCGTCGCTCGTCGTACCTTACGCCTGGACCGTGTACGGTCTGCTATTCCGTGACTGGGACGGCTGGGTCAAGCTGGCCTTCCCGTGGACGCTGTTCGCGTTCGCGTCGCTGGGCTTCGGGGTCGCTCTGGGCGGCTACTGGGCCTACGAGACGCTGGGCTGGGGCGGCTTCTGGGCCTGGGACCCGGTCGAGAACACGTCGATCGTCCCCTGGCTCTTCGTGACCGCGCTGCTGCACGGTTTCGCCATCCAGCGGGGCAACGGCGGCTACAAGGCGACGAACCTGTTCCTGGGGTTCCTGCCGTTCGCCTGCATGTTCTACGGCACGTTCCTGACCCGCACCGGCGTGCTGGAAGGCTTCTCGAACCACACGTTCTCGTCGCTCGGCCCCGACGGGTACTGGCTCATCCTGAGCGGCGTGCTGACGTCGGCGCTCGTGCCGCTGGCGCTGTTCGTGGCGCGGGTGCGGTCGATCCCGAAGCCGCCGGCGTACGAGCGGGTCGTGACGCGCGAGTTCGGCTTCTTCCTCGCCTCCGCGCTGCTCGGCATCATCGGCCTGATCACCGCCGTTGGCATGTCGGCGCCGATCCTGACCCGGCAGCTCGGGCGGTTCGTCCACGGCTTCCTGATCGAAGGCAAGGA